>JAHAYB010000501.1 GCA_018384835.1 Comamonas sp. | reverse complement strand
GCCATATACTCATTGGTCAGCGTAGCCAAGCCTTTGCCGGCACTGACCACAGCTGCAGCGAAGGGCGCAGCCATGCCAGCATAGTTAGTCAGTCCATATATTGTTGCACCAGTGACGGCACCAGCCCCAAAGCCTTTGGCTCCTGCAAAGCCCACATCCTTCCAGTCGTCAGCGGTGAACTCACCCCGGAAGACGTTCTTACCTTCCCGAGCCTTGGCATATAGTGCCACCCCAGTGGTGATTACACCGCTGACCGCACCGGCTACTGCGGCAGCTTGGGCAGCCCCAGCCCAGGTTGGGGCGTGCTCTAACTCGACCTGCTCTTTGTGATCGGAATTTATGTCCTCAAGTTCGGCCTCATGACTGTCCAGTGTGTCATGCGCAACTCCCAACTGAACATCGGAATAGGTAGAAATACTGGGGGTAACAGCCTCTTCAAACTTCTTCCCTGTTAGCTCCTCGATCTTGCTTACCCATTCCCTGATCGCTTTTTGACTTTTGTCAGCAAGCTCAGTCTCCTCCCCATTAAGCACCCGCATGACAGTTTCGTATTTGTCAGACGGAAACATCAGACCGCCATCCTCGGCCATGTCAGGGTACTTCTCTAGGTGCTCGACAAATGCGCGCAAGCCTTGAGATATGTTGCCATAGAATTTCAACTGAAATGCCTGACCATCAATAAAGAAGTCCGCAGCACCAGTGCGCGTAGTTCCCTCAAATGTGGCAACAGGGTCGTTTCCATCAATAATGGAATAGGCATTACGGATCTGAATCTCGACTATCTCCGCAAACTCACCATGCTTCGCCCCCTCGGAACCGAGAAGTTTCGAAGGATCTTCGAGCCACGCCCGGGCACCATCAACTTGCTCGAATGCTTTTTCCAGCAAAGCATCTTGAAAACTCAGAGCGGCTTCTTTTGAGGCCTCGCGTACTTCGTTCAGGTGCTGTACCGCCACCCCGACAATCTGGTCACGAACTATACTTTTTCTAGAATCCATATCAGCTCACATCCACCTTTTTATTCAGCAGCTCAGAAAGTGAGTAAACATGGTTAATCAGTGCTGCGATACTTTGGCGCATTTCCAGATTGAACTGGTTGTAGTCTATAGGTGCGTCCTGCTTCAGCTTGGCCAGCATCTCACGCATACCCTTGGTGTGCTTATCAGTCTGCTCCAGCATTCGGCCGATTTCTAAGATGGCTGATCGGGTTGTGCGCGTATGAACTTCTAGCTCCTTACGGGCGGCAGTGGCTTGATCTGCGATTTTACCGTTCTTGCTTCGGGCAAACAGACCAGCGCCGACAATAGCAGTACCGCCAATTGCCCAGCCTACCGGGCCGGCCAGCGCCAGCAGGGCCTTACCGCCGGCCATACCCGCGCCACCTTTGGCCAAGGCTCCACCACCCAGCCACGCCAAGGCCGCTTTGGAGGCTGCAGCACCAGACAGAGTAGAAATGGCGGTTCCAGTTGATGCGGTACCGAATGTGGTAGCCACTGCCATAGCGACAGTAGGAGCGAAAGCTGCGGTACCGACCCCTGCTGCTACGCCGATCGCAGCGCCGCCACCGGCCTTGACCTGAGCCTCTTTAGCAGCAAGCTCTAACTCATGCAGGATGCTGTTAAAAACTGTGAACTCGGCTTTGTACTCGGCAAAGCTCTTGTCGAAATCCTTTGGGGTGTTGGCGAGACTGTTGACGTACGCCTCCACCTCTGGGATCAGCTCCAAGCTTGTAGACTGCCTCAGCTTGAAAAGCTCCTCTGCTTTAACCTGCGCTCGTTCGCACAAGTCAGCGTAATCAGCCTGCACTTTTTCAAGCGCCTTTAATGCTTCTTTCTTCACACCAGTCTTGAACATTCGACGATTCCTTATGAACTACTGCAGTGACGCATTTTAAGATTACACATAACGCCAAAATTAACCCGCGGACCCGCCGGAGGCGGGGCCGTCGGGTTGAATGCTATGTTGGGCGGCGTGCTGCAACTGACGGGCTTTTGAAAGCTCAAGCTCATATGCGCCGGATGGTGCATAAAAGCGTGCGGCTTCGGCAGCTTTGTTGATGCAACCGTAGTAAAGAACCTCAAGCCTCGCATTTTGATACTGAATGACCATCAAATCATCTGCATGATGAAGAGTGCTCTTGGAAATGGCGACAAAGCCGGATTTCTGACCTGTTACTTTGACGCTTATTTTTCGCCCATTAGCAGCAACCACATCAAAACCGTGCTGATTGGCAATGTGCGACAGAGTGCCGCCAACCAATAACGCGCACTCAAACTCTCCGAGCCTTCCGATGAGATGGCGAACTTCAGTGGGCTTGACTCCAAACTCTTCAACCTCAAGTTGGACAAGAGACAAGTATTGGTTTCGCAGTTGCAGCAGCCGCTCCTGATTCAATTGACCGGGCGTACTCATGCGGAGTTACCCTTCTGCTTGGGGGCTGCAACAATGGTCAATGTTTGAGTTTTGGGCTCAATTTCATACTTGAGCACCTCAAATAAATAATCGTCAAACCGAAGATATTGATGGAAGGTGTCGTTCTCAGGGGCGATAAGGGAAAGAACCTCTCTTGGAGAGAATGCCAAACTGGCTATTTTTCCGTCGTATTGCTGGAACCGGACGCGAACCCGCCCCGCTCCCTGCCCAGAAAACAACTCCAAATACTCTGGAACGCTCATTTTCTCCCCCTATGACGCACAACGGGCGAGGTAAGCCGACCGCAGAATGCGGGTCGGCTTGACCGAAATGTTAGAGCCAGAAGCGAAAACCGATAACTTGGATTTGGCGACGGGCACGAACTGCGGAAAAGCATTGCGCCACCGAGGCGGTGCAGCACTACGAAAACAATAGCTGCTTGCGCTTGCTACACAAGGGCCAGAGGCCAAAAAGACCATAAACCGACACCAAGCCAACAGGCGAAGCCCAGAGAAACGGCAAACCCAGCGCTGAACAACGATTGAGAAGTTGAATGCCGTTTGAATAAACATGGGCGAAATAAATTTGTTTTCTTCGGTACTAACGCCTGAATTAAGCCGTGCCGCGAAGCGGCGTCGGCTTGGATGAAATGTTAGAGCACACGGTTGTAGCCACAATGGGAAAGCTGCAATACACGGAGCAGAGGGTAGTTTTCCGAGATGGCGCTACGGCAAGCAATACCACACGCGATAACCTTTGAGCGAACTTCTGCAACAAACTCATCAATAGAAATAATTTCACCGCCTGCAATGGTGTCTCTACCTTTCGGGTGAGAGGGGAATACAGCAATTTGCCGCAATGGAGTTTCGGGTGGCAACCATGAAAAAACCTCACCGAAAATGAGTTTGCGGGCTGCCTCGAATTTTTTTGCGTACCTTGCTTCGCGTGTATCCCAAGTATGAGCATCAACAGACGGTTCGTAATGAACAAGGTCGCTTGTGTGCGGGTTGTAGCCAATGACATCAAGCTCCATTTCCCAGCCGCCATGTTTTAGTCGCCCGACTTTAGTATTTCGGCGCACCAAGTACCCCTGCCAGTCAAGGTATTCGACGATGAGTGATTCAAGGTGAGACATAGTGCGCTCTAACAAACAAGATAAGCCGCGCGCAGTATGCGGGTCGGCTTGAGCGCTGGGTTAGGACTGATCTTCATTTTTTTTCTTCCTGATTTAGAAGTTTGCTCAATTCATCTGGTTTTGCCGTTTTCAACCATTTTTCGATTTTTCTATCGTATCTACGGTCATTCGGCTCTGTTCGCCGCTGCGCTTTTCTCGAATACTTCTTAATGAACGCGAACAATTCACCTTCCAGTTGTTCCACACGCTTTTTCATTTTCCCTAACGTTTGATTTCAGCGGCTGCCGAAGGCAGTCCGCTGGAATGATGATTTAGAAGAATAATTCATTTCGTACGCTCTCCATAAAATATTTCTCGAAATAGATAGAAAAGGCTTTGAGGAAGAATCCAAGTTCCGCAGTGCATTGCCAACGGAAGTAATAAATACCATTTATTGAATGGTAAAGGCATAAATGCAGCAAGAGCGATTAGTATTTCTGGAACCAGAAGAACCTGTGAGTGATTTTTGGTCAAGCCATTTTTTCTGTTTTTGATGGTCGCTAAAACGCACAGCCAATTCATGGCTATGACGACCAAGGCCACGCCTAGCAGCAAGTATCCAAATGCGTTTATCATGTTCTTGTTCTAACGTTGAAGCTGAGCTGCGGACTGAGGCTTGCCGAAGGACGTCTGCTCGAGCGACCGGTTAGGGATCCGAGCCGCGCATTATTTGACGAATTTCGGCAACTTTTGAGCTGGCCGTGACATAAATAATGTCGCGCAAATTACCAACACTCAAACGACACGGCCCACGTTTTTTGGTTCTAAAAAGGAACCGGAACTCATTTTGGTAACTGTACGTGTGGAACTTACGAAAGGGGCCCATGAATCCATCATGGACTACGGGATCCACATATTGAACTGGGCCGTGCGAGATTTCCCAACCTGATGCGACGGCGGCTTCCCGCACTCGACGCACAAATTCCAGCAAATCCGAAATGAAGATTGCAACATCACCAAACTCGCACACACGATCATCGAATTGATCGGCAGGCTGGTCGGTTATTGTGTACAAACAAAATATATTGAAATTCAGGAGTTCGTCACTGCGAGATACGACTGGATTTATAACTCCTTCAATCGGAATCCAATTTCCTTTGTCGTCTTGAATGGCAACCTCAGCGACCTGAATTGTTTCAAGAACGCCATCATGCGGGTCCGCTCGCACAAAGTCAGTTTGGTCCAGTTGGGAAAAGTATGCGCAAGTATTCAGATACAACTCTCCGTTGAGAAAATCCTCAACGAACGCCGCAGGAAGAATCTTGACGAGAACTACGCGATAGGTCATGTGCCCCCAGAGGCCTAACGGGCGAGGTAAGCCGACCGCAGAATGCGGGTCGGCTTGACCGAAATGTTAGAGCCAGAAGCCAAAACCGATAACTTGGATTTGGCGACGGGCGCGAACTGCGAAAAAGCACAGCGCCACCGAGGCGGCGCAGCACTACGAAAACAATAGCTGCTTGCGCTTGCTGCACAAGGGCTAGAGGCCAAAAAGGATTGAAACTGGCGCAACCCACGCAGGCGAAGCCCGAGCGAACGCCAAACACCCAGCGGATAAACGCTTGCGAAGGTAAATGGCGTTTGAATATTCATGGGCTGAAATGAGCAGGAATAAAAAGCAGGCTAACGGGCAAGGTAAGCCGACCGCAGAATGCGGGTCGGCTTGACCGAAATGTTAGAGC
>JAHAYB010000244.1 GCA_018384835.1 Comamonas sp. | reverse complement strand
AAGTTACGCGAACATTCGGACGCACCTGCGTTCATGGATGAACTTCGACAGGCCGATGCGCCTTCCGATTTGATCAAGCTGGTTTTTGACATTGAGAACGGAGCAAATCGCAAAGTTAGTTCAGGTGCGCAGAAGGTCGTTCAGCGGGGTGCCATTCGAGTCACGCTGGTGGCTGCCAACGAAAGCACAGTGGCCGAAATGACGTCGGGTGCGCGGGGGATCAAGGTCAACGAAGGTCTTGCCGCACGCTTGCTTGAACTACACATTCAGGCACCACACGGCACCTTCCATGTTTTGCCTGACAACATGACTGCCAAGCAGTTCGCTGAGCACATGAAGCTTGCTACGTCTCGTGTGTATGGTGCAGTTTGGGACTCATGGGTGCATAGCGTGGCTAAAAATGCATCTTATATCCGCAATAGGCTTGACAAAAACCTTGCTCTGTTTGAGGAGGAGTTGTTGGTAGGGCTGCCTGTCAACAACCCGGTTACTGCTCGCCTGGTGCAAGGTATGGCCACTTGGTGTTGTGCAGGGATGCTGGCTAAAAAGTTCAATCTGCTGGACATTGATCGTAAAACCATCATTTCTTCTGTTCGACTCGTGCTGGAGGAGCATCTGAAACGCAACGTCCATGGCAGCCATAGCGTTGCAGAGCAGGTGGTGGCGACTGTACGTGCATGCATTGATCAGAACGCGAGCAAATTTCCACCTTTGACGGAGTTCTACTCATCGGAGCATTCAGGCATCTATGGGTATCGTTTCGGCAATGACGAAGATGCGGAATTTTTGTTCTTGCCCTCTGTGTTTGAGCAGCTTGTTGGTCATAAATATGGCACCGAAGCAGCCGCTCGTGCTCTCTCGGCTGCGGGGTTTCTGAAATACACCAAGGGCGCTGGCTATCAGTATCAGAAGCGCGTTCCCAACATGGGCGGTGAATCGGTGCGTAAGCGTTTTTATGCAGTGTTTGCTCGCATTCGTTTCGCCTGATCCCGCCTAGTTGCAAGCGCCCTTTGTCACGTTGTCACAACGTCACAAGCACAAAGCATGGCAGTGTGGCAACAAGCATCACTCAAATTTAGGGCGGGCTGTAATACATGACATCAGCCCGCCCGAGCCCATGGATAACCAAATGAATATCAATAACTTGCAGCGTGTCCAAACATCGTTGGATCTTCGTGATCGTTTGCTTGAGAACTATTACACAGCTTCCCTTACCGAGTTCAAGCGTGTACCTGGCTTGCTTGATTCGGAGGCTGGACTCAGTTCTAGCCTTAACTTAGCCCCAGATTTAGCCTTCAATGGGAAGGCCACACAACAGCCTAGTCCCATAGAAAAGCTCAAACTTAAGCTCAAACTTAGAAGCGAAAAGAAGCTCAAAAATCAAGC
>JAHAYB010000476.1 GCA_018384835.1 Comamonas sp. | reverse complement strand
TAATTTATGGAAGTTTGATTTACTAAGTGAAGATGACAGCAAATGGAAACCCGCCTTTGATATAGATACGCCATTTTTTACTGCCCGTGGTCCCCAGCAGCTAGATGGAAAGCGCGACCAAGTACAGCCTATTACTGCCGCCCCTCTAGTCAGAGCCAACGAGCGTAGTATTGCTTTAGAAAAAGGCGATGAAATTATTACTAGAAAACTAGGCGGACTAATGATTGCATTTGGCACTGGACGTAATCTAACGGCTGAAGACCGTTCAGGCGATATAGAGCCTAGTGTCCAAAGCTTATATGCAATCGCAGACCTTACCAGCTATGCCATAAAAGATAAAAAACTAATTATAAAAGAGGCAGATAGCGGTTGCACTAAAATCAGTTTAGAAAACTGTGTCGCAGAGCAAAACCCCCTGGGGAAAATGGGGGAAAATATCAATCTTGCTAAACAAAAATTTATTCTTATCAACAACCCTGATGACGATAGTGCATGGAGAAAAATTGAAAGTATTGATGATTTAAGCAATCCCGCAAGCTGGAAAGATTTTGATGGCTGGTATATTGATTTTCCTGATAAGGGAGAGCGTTTATTACACTCCTTGCAGTTTTATCCTAGAACTAATTTACTAGCCGTTTATTCAGAAGTGCCAGATACAACCAATGCCAAAAATGGGGGAAATACTAGCAGTAATTTTGGATATATTGAAAGCTGTACACCTGCTGCTATTGACACCAGTCGAGGTTACCAATGGCGTACATTTATCAATATAATGGATGGTAAAAATGCCACTTTTTCTATTATGGATTATAATGGCAATGGTGTTTTTGATGATGAAGATTATGGCATTGCAAGCCGCCGTATGGAAAAAGGATCTCCCATGCTAATGACCGATGAGGATGGGGGCGTAGAAAATAATGAAAAGCTCAATAGCCCTGGCCTACACCTACGGCCTAATTGGCGGCAGTTATATTAATGGGTAGTTGTATTTGTTAACCTAAGCGCATAAATCCCATTTTTACGACGGCGCGGCGCTTGCGCACGACGTCATTGATACGTGGGGCAGGTACTTGCAGCGCTTGAGCCAGGGGGTGGGCGTTCAGCCCCAGAGGATGCAAAAACTCTTCGCGCAGCACCTCCCCAGGGTGAATGGGGTGCTCCTTCCTAGCGGTCATCAATAATTTCGACGTTGTAGGCATGTCCGCTGTTCCAGACAAAGCAGATACGCCGTTGCTTATTGACACGAATGTTGTACTGACCTGCGCGGTCGCCTTTCAGGGCTTCGAGTCGGTTTTCCGTAGATGAAATTTTGCCTGCCGTAGCCATCTCCAAAGCCAAGGCAGCTATCATTCGCGGCCTTGCCTTCTTTTGCTCCTATACCGTGCGTCTCCAATCCATCAAGCTCTCCGGTTTCAAATCCTTTGCCGAGCCTACGCAGTTCATGCTGCCGGGGCAGTTGGTGGGGGTGGTGGGGCCCAACGGTTGCGGTAAATCCAACATCATGGATGCCGTGCGCTGGGTGCTGGGCGAGTCCAAAGCCAGCGAGCTGCGCGGCGAGTCCATGCAGGATGTGATTTTTAACGGAACCACCCAGCGCAAACCCGCTAGCCGCGCCAGCGTGGAACTGGTGTTTGACAACAGCGATCACCGCGCCGGTGGGCAGTGGAACCAGTTCACCGAAATTGCCGTCAAGCGCCTGCTCACCCGCGATGGCGGCAGCACCTACTTCATCAACAACCAGCCCGTGCGCCGCCGCGACGTGCAGGACGTATTTTTGGGCACGGGGCTGGGGCCGCGTGCCTACGCCATCATTGGCCAGGGCACGAT
>JAHAYB010000432.1 GCA_018384835.1 Comamonas sp. | reverse complement strand
GTATTACCCGCATTACCCGTAGTTGGCGTTGGCGTTGGCGTTGGAACGATGGTACTGGGGCTGACGATAGGCGCAGCAGGAGCCACCTGTGGCGCTACGGGTGGTGTGGCTGATGTGGAGGGCGGTGTCGAAGGTGCTACTGGCTGAGGCTTGGGGGTCGGTGCTGGGGCTAGCGGTTGGGCGCTGCTATTGTTGTTGCTGTCAGTATCTTTGGTGGCAGCCGCAACAGTCACCGTGGGGTTTGGGCTAGAGGAGGCGCTGGAAGTAGCAGTGGTCGAAGAAGCTGCTGCCGTAGCCGCTGCCACTGCCGCAGCACCTGGGGCGACGCTAAACAGGTCATGAATCAGCGACAGCTTGGGTTTGAGCGAGTTGGCATTGCTGCCCTCTAGCTGCAATGCTTTGTTATAGGCTTGGCTGGCCATTTTGGCGTAGATATCGCCTAAGTTTTCGTGGGCGGTAGAGTAGCTGGGGTTGGTGCGAATGGCTTGCTCTAGCGCTTGGCGCGACTTGTCCAACTGGTTTTGGTTGGCATAGAGTACGGCCAGATTGTTATAAGGCTCGGGCAGGTCTGGGTACTCTTGGGTAAGCTGCGTGAAGGTGTTGATAGCCTCTTGGGTTTTATCGCTCATGGCCTGGGCAACTCCCTTGAGAAAGTGCAATTGCGGGTCTTTAGGCGAGAAGGTCAGCAAACTATCAATCCGCGCCAGCGCCTGTGCGGGCTGGTTTTGCTTGAGCAATTGGGTAATTTCAGAGCTATCAGCCGCTTGGGCAGAGGCGATGGTGCAAAAAGCAGCAGCGACCAACAAGCTGCAAAGAGAGCGTGCAGAGGGGAAAAAATTCGGTTTCATAAGGTTCCAGCAGGCACAAAATAATGGATGGACATCCTGCCCTCCAGCAAAGGGAAGGGGATTTCTACGGCGCTATACAGGCTAACTGGGCGTGTCTCGCCCTTAAAAACATGGATTGCAGCAACCGCATCGGCATTCTCTTTGTCGCCGCACTGCATACTGTGGGTGTGTGCTTGCATTTTGCAGTTGTCTTTGAAGAAAAGAGTGTCGATAGGCTTAGGCAAAAAACCGGGCAATTGTAATCGGCGGCTTTTATAGGCGAGCTAAACCAGCTTAGTGTTCGGGGCTATGAGTACCAAGCAGCTCACCCCCCATTTAACGCACTTGCAGGTGCTGGCGTACCAAGGG
>JAHAYB010000423.1 GCA_018384835.1 Comamonas sp. | reverse complement strand
AAAATATACAGCGACCCTAAAACCCAACTTCTAAAAAATGCAATGTGCTGCAAATGAGAAATAAATAAGAAATCAAGGGTTTTAGGGTGTTTGCCTGCTTTAATTAAGCAGCATTGCTCAAGTGCGGGCCAATCAACCCCGTCAACTCAAACATACCTGCGCTGTCTTTGCCCAGCACGGCGCGTAATTTGTCGTCGGCAATGATTTGGCGCTTGTCTTGTGGGTTTTGCAAGTTGTTGGCCTTGATGTAGTCCCACAGCTTTTTCAGCGCCTCGGTACGCGCTACGGGTGCGTCGCCAATAACGGCGGCTAAGGCCGCATCGGGGCGGTAATTGGCGGCGGGGGCTTTGCGTGCCGTGGCTTTTTTGGCTGGCGCTTTGGCTAGCGATTGAGCGGTGGGTTTTGCCGCAGATTTTGCGGCGCTGGTACTGGCGCTAGCGGCCTTGGCTCCGGTTTTGCTGGGGTATTTGCCCTCGCGCTGCTCGAACTCAAAGCCGACTTTGCCTGCGGCCTTGTCCCATACCAGGTGGGCTTTGAAGGCGCGGCGCGTGCGGTTGGAGATGAATTTATCCAGCAAATCTGTCTTGCCCGTAGCCAGCAGTTTTTGCATTTGCTCGGGCGCAATGGCTTGTTGCAGGATGACGATGCCGCTCTTGAACTTGCAACTGGGCGTGGGCTGCTCGGCAGTGGGCACGGCTTTGCTGCACACGTAATTGCTGCCGTGGGCATACACCGGTGCGCCGCAACTGGGGCAAGCGCCCAGCGCCGGGGTGGTGAAGCTGACGATTTCGCCGCTGGCAGCGTCGCCTTTTTTATCGTCCCCAAAGTCGAATTCCATTTTGTACGCACCTGTGGCCTCGTCACGCACGATGGCCAGTTCTGAGGCAAAAGGCCAGCCCGCCTTAGAGCGAAAGCCTTCCAGCGGCCCAATGCGGCGCTGGCTGATGAGCGCCTCGGCTTCGTGGGTTTCAAAGGTGCGCCCAGCAGGCGATTTGGTGAAGGAGAAGCCACAGCCCTCGGCACTGCCGCTACTGCCTTGGCCAACACAGGCAAAGCGGCGGTAATTTTCTTTCACCACGCCGCCGCATTGCGGGCAGGGCGTGGCCAGGGTGGCGTAGTTGCCGGGGATAGTGTCGCGGTCGTACTCCTTGGCCTTGCGCACAATGCGCTCGGTGACTTCGGCAATTTGGCGCATAAAGTCAGCGCGGGAGAGTTCGCCGCGCTCCATCTGCGCCAGCTTGTATTCCCATTCGCCCGTCATTTCAGGTTTGCACAGCACGTTCACTTCCAGGCCGCGCAGCAGCGTCATCAGTTGGAAGGCTTTGGCCGTGGGAACCAGCTCGCGGCCTTCGCGCAGCATGTATTTTTCGGCAATCAAGCCTTCGATGGTGGCGGCGCGGGTGGCGGGTGTGCCCAAGCCTTTTTCCTGCATGGCGCTGCGCAGCTCTTCATCTTCCACTTGCTTGCCTGCGCTTTCCATTGCGCCTAGCAAGGTGGCTTCGCTGTAGCGGGCGGGGGGCTTGGTGGCTAGCTGTTTGGCCTGGGCATCGGCAGTCAGCGGGCGCTCGCCGGGTTGCACGGCGACCAGGGGCTGGCCTTTTTCACCGGCTTTATCGGCTTTGCCGTCTTCGGTTTCAGCGGCTGCTTCTTTGCCGTAAATGGCCAGCCAGCCGGGTTGCACCAGCACCTTGCCCTCGGTTTTGAAGCGGTGCTGCTCTACCTGGCTGATGCGGGTGGTGACCAGGTATTGCGCCACCGGGAAGAACACCGCCATAAAGCGGCGCACCACCAGGTCGTAGAGCTTTTGCTCGGCCTCCGACAGGCCGCTGGGCGCTTGCGTGGTGGGGATGATGGCAAAGTGGTCGCTGACCTTGCTGTTGTCAAAAACCCGGCGTGTGGGCTTGATGTAGTCGCTGTCCAGCGCTTGGCGGGCGTAGGGTGCCAGATGCGCCTGGTGGGAGGCGGCCAGCATCTCAAAGGTCTGGCGCGTGGTGGCCAGGTAGTCCTCGGGCAAGTGGCGTGAGTCGGTACGTGGGTAGGTCAGCGCCTTGTGTTTTTCGTACAGGGCTTGCGCCAGTGCCAGCGTGGTTTTGGCAGAGAAGCCGAACTTGCCGTTGGCCTCGCGTTGCAGGCTAGTCAGGTCAAACAGCAGGGGGCTGGCCTGGGTGCTGGGCTTGGATTCTTCGGTCACGGTGGCGGGCTTGCCGCGCACGGCAGCGGCAATGGCTTGCGCGTCTTCGGCCTTCCACAGGCGGTCGGCGCGGGCTTCGGGGTCATCAGATTTTTTGAATTGCGGGTCAAACCATTTGCCCAGGTATTGGCCAGCTTGGGCGGCAAAGTCGGCGTGGATTTCAAAATAATCGCGGCTGACGAAGGCGCGAATTTTTTCCTCCCGCGTTACCACTAGCGATAGTGTGGGCGTTTGCACCCGCCCCACGGTGGTCAGGAAGAAGCCGCCATCACGCGAGTTAAACGCCGTCATTGCCCGCGTGCCGTTGATGCCCACCAGCCAATCGGCCTCGGAGCGGCTGCGGGCGGCATCGGCCAGCCCTTGCATTTGCGCGTCGCTGCGCAGGTTGTTAAAGCCGTCGCGAATGGCTTGCGGGGTCATGGATTGCAGCCACAGGCGGGTAATGGGCTTGCCCAGGGTTTTTTTCGCGCCCCCGGCGTATTGCTCAATCAGCCGAAAAATCAGCTCGCCCTCGCGCCCCGCGTCGCAGGCGTTGATGAGCTGGGTGACATCTTTGCGCTTGGCCTGTTTGACCACGGCGGCCAGGCGGCTTTTGGTTTTATCGACGGGCTTGAGGTCAAAGTGCGGCGGGATGACGGGCAGGTGGGCAAAGCTCCACTTGCCGCGCTTGACATCGAATTCTTCGGGCGCTTGGATTTCTACCAAGTGGCCGACCGCGCTGGTGACCACGTACTGCGGGTTTTCAAAATAGTCATCGTGCTTGTCAAACTTGCCAACAACGGGGGTTAAGGCACGGACAATGTCTTGCACGACTGAGGGTTTTTCGGCGATGACCAGGGTTTTGCTCATGGCGTTTGAATGGTGTTAGTGGGGTTATGGACGCAAACGGGCTTCTACAATGGCCGTTTTGCCAGCCTGGGGCTGGGTTTTTTCTTTTTTCAAGGTAGCAGAATTTTTGGAGTCCGTCATGGAAAACCCCAGTTTAGGCCAAGCACGCCAAGGGCGGCGTATTCAAGTGCGCCGCTCTGGCGTGCATGGCAAAGGGGTATTCGCCCTGCAAGACATCCCCGCTCAGGTGCGCATTATTGAGTACCTGGGCGAGCGTATTTCCTGGGAAGAAGCCCTGCGCCGCCACCCGCATGACCCCAGCCAGCCCAATCACACCTTTTACTTCCACGTTGATGATGAGTGGGTAATTGACGGCGGCCACCAAGGCAACAGCGCCCGCTGGATTAACCATAGCTGCGCCCCCAACTGCTGGGCGGAAGAAGACAATGGCCGCATCTTCATCGCCGCGCTGCACGATATTTATGCAGGTGAAGAACTCAGTTTTGACTACGGCCTGATGCTCGAAGGCCGCCACACCGCCAAGGTCAAGGCCGAATACGCCTGCTACTGCGGCGCTGCCAATTGCCGGGGAACCATGCTGGCCCCCAAGCGCGGCTGGCGGCCACCCACGCCCGAGGATTTTCTGTAAATGACTGCCGCCCCCACCCCCCAAATGATGCACTGGCTCAGTGAAGACCTATGGCTGACGCTAGAGCCTTTGCTGCCCGGCCTAAGCGTGGAAGTGCTGCGCGAGATTGACTCCACCAACACCGAACTCATGCGCCGCGCCCGCGCTGGCAGCACCAGCCCCGTGCTGATGGTGGCCGAGCGCCAAACAGCAGGGCGTGGCCGCATGGGTCGCCCCTGGAGCAATGCGCCGGGCGATAGCCTGATGTTTTCTTTGGGCTTGCCGCTTGCGCCCCAGCAATGGGCGGGGCTGTCTTTGGCCATCGGTTTGGCAGTCGCCCAAGCCGTGCAGCCGGACAGCGCGGCCATCGCCACCCCAGAGCGCCGCCTGGGTTTGAAATGGCCGAACGATTTGTGGCTGTACAACGGGCGCAAGCTGGGCGGCATTTTGATTGAAACCGCCAACCTGCCCCAGGCCAGTAGCCCCGGCCATCGCCCTTCGACAGGCTCAGGGCACAGCCCTTGGACAGGCTCAGGGCACAGCCCTTGGACAGACTCAGGGCACGGCTCTTGGACGGGTTCGACGGGTTCGGCGGGTTCCGGCCAGCGCTATGTGGTAATTGGCATCGGCTTGAACGTGCGCCCGCCCACACCACAGCCAGATGCCCCAGCCTGGAGCACCCCCGCCGCCTGCCTGCAAGACTTGGACGGGCGCTGGACGGCGCAGACTGCCTTATCGTGCATTGCCCCGGCGCTGCTGCGCCAGGTGCTGCGCTTTGCACAAACCGGCTTTGCCCCCTTTGCAGCCGAATTTGCCCAGGTAGATGTACTGCTTGACCAGCCCCTGCACACCAGTTGCGGCCTGCGCGGCACGGGGCGCGGGGTGGATGCCGAAGGCGCTTTACTGCTAGAGGCCGAAGACGGCCACCTGCACGCCGTGTATAGCAACGAAGTCAGCGTGCGCCCGCAGGGCATGGCGTTGCCTGCCCCCATATCAGCACAGCACTAAGACAAAAGACGAGAAAGAGAAAAGGGCTGAGGGCGATGATGCTGCGCATAGTGATTGTTCTACTGGCACTGGCCAATATTGGCTACTTTGCTTGGTACCAGGGCGGGCTAGCCAGCTTTGGCCTGCAACCACATGACCAATCCGAAACCTGGCGCTTAGAGCAGCAAGTCCACCCCCAAGCCATCTGGTTAGCGACTCCCCCTCCACCAACTAGCACCCGAGCACCCGAGCAAGCAGCGCCCCTCTCCAGCCCTAGTCAGCATGATGAAGAGCCTCCCCCCACCCCCCCCCCAGCCCCCCCCCCCGGGGACTTGCTGCTCTAAGCGCCAGGTTTCGGATTGGTCATGTGGTTGCAGGCCAAAGCTGGCTAG
>JAHAYB010000406.1 GCA_018384835.1 Comamonas sp. | reverse complement strand
GCTGAAGCCGGCATTGCCCTGGACAAAACCTTCCTGAAAGTCGTGGCCTGGTACGACAACGAATGGGGCTACTCCAGCAAGTGCCTGGAAATGGTGCGCGTAGTCGCTAAGTAAGAAGTAAGCCTAATAAACCCTAATAAACCTCCCCCGGCTTGCCGCGCTGTACAGGTACAGGCACTGGCAAGGCCGGGGGAGGTTTTTTTATGCCAAGCGCTGGCGGTGGCGGGCAAGCTGTTGGCGCACTTGCGCGGGCGCTGTGCCGCCCAAGGTGTTACGGGCGTTCAGGCTGCCTTCCAAACTCAGCACCTCAAACACATCGTCGGTAATGTGGGGGTTGAAGGCTTGTAATTCGCTCAAGGGCAGTTCGCTTAAATCCACACCTCTTTCTGTGGCCAGCTTGACAGCGTGCGCTACGGTTTCATGCGCGTCGCGGAAGGGCAGACCTTTTTTCACTAGATAGTCGGCTAAATCGGTGGCGGTGGCGTAGCCTTTTTGCGCCGCAGCACGCATGGCAGCGGCGTTGACCGTAATGCCGCCTTCCTTTTGCCCCGTGGTGGGGTTGGGCTGGCCACCCACCATTTCAGCAAAGATACGCAGGGTGTCTTTGAGGGTATCGACGGTATCGAATAGCGGCTCTTTGTCTTCCTGGTTGTCTTTGTTGTAGGCCAGGGGCTGGCCTTTCATCAGGGTGATGAGGCCCATCAAATGTCCCACTACACGGCCTGTTTTGCCACGCGCCAGCTCGGGCACATCGGGGTTTTTCTTCTGCGGCATGATGGAAGAGCCGGTGGTGAAGCGGTCAGCAATGCGGATAAAGGCAAAGTTTTGGCTCATCCACACAATCAGCTCTTCGGACAGGCGGCTGATATGCACCATGATGAGGCTGGCCGCTGCGGCAAATTCAATGGCAAAGTCGCGGTCGCTGACGGCATCTAGGCTGTTTTCGCATACACCTTCCATGCCCAAAATTTGCGCTACTAGGGCGCGGTCTAGCGGATAGGTGGTTCCGGCCAGCGCAGCGCTGCCCAGCGGCAGGCGGTTGACGCGGCGGCGTACATCGCAAAGGCGCTCTGCGTCACGGGCGAACATTTCTACATAGGCCAGCAGGTGGTGGGCAAAGCTCACGGGCTGGGCCACTTGCAAGTGGGTAAAGCCGGGTAGGATAACTTCCACATTGCGCTCGGCCACCTCCACCAAAGATAGTTGTAGCGCTTGCAGCAGGGCGTTGATGCGGTCGATTTCCTCGCGCAGCCATAGGCGGATGTCGGTAGCAACTTGGTCGTTGCGACTGCGGCCTGTATGCAGACGCTTGCCTGCGTCGCCCACCAAGGCGGTGAGGCGGGCTTCAATATTGAGGTGGACATCTTCGAGGTCAAGCTGCCAGTTGAATCGTCCGGCCTCAATTTCTTGGGCGATTTGCGCTAAGCCTTTTTCGATAGCTGCATGGTCGTCTTGGCTGATGATGCCTTGCGTTGCCAGCATTTGTGCATGTGCCAAGGAACCGGCGATATCAGCACGCCACAGGCGCTTGTCAAAAAACACGCTGGCGGTGTAGCGCTTGACCAGCTCGCTCATCGGCTCGCTAAAGAGGGAAGACCAAGCCTGCGCCTTGGTGGCAAGTTGGTTGGCCGAAGGCTGAGGCTGCGCTGGGGTAGAGGGTTCAGACATGGGGTAATAATTTCCAGGACGAAAAAAAGCACCAGCATCATCAATGCTGGGACCAAAGAATGCGAAACCCTGAAATTCTACCCACCCTGCCCTTGCCGCCCTCTGCCCAGGGGGCTTGGTTGCTCGATAGCTGTCAATTGGGCGTGGTGTTGCGTGTCGTTTTGGCCGTGCAGGTGCTGTTGCTGCTGCTTGCCTTGTACAGCCAGCCCTGGGGGGCGGCGCTGTTGTGGCATTGGGCTTGGTTGACCAGTGGGGGCTTGTCTGGAAGCTTGGCCTGGCTCCTCCTGAGTTGTGTGCTCAAACGCTGGCTGCATCGCCTACGCCCTGGCTGGCAATACGCCTGCGCGGTGGTGCTGGGCATGGGCTGCGGCGCTTATGCCAGTGCAGTGCTGGCCTGGACCAGTCCTGGCGCAGGGTTACAACACCAGCATTGGGTGGCAAATATGCTCACCGCTGGCTTACTGGCTGCCCTACTAATAGGCTGGTTAGTGCTGCGCAGCCGTGGGCGCACACCAGCGGCCACCACAGCGCAATTGGCTTTGCTGCAAGCGCGTATCCGCCCCCACTTTCTGTTTAATGCCCTTAACAGCGCCATTGCCCTGGTGCGTGAGCAGCCAGCCCAGGCTGAGGCACTGCTTGAAGACCTGAGCGATTTATTCCGCGCCGCACTACAAGAGCAGCGCAGCACCATTACCCTGGCTGAAGAGGTTGCGCTGGCACAGCGCTATCTGGCCATTGAGCAACTGCGCTTTGGCGCACGAATGCGCGTGCAATGGCAAGTACAAGAGCAAGTGCTAGATTGCCCCATTCCGCCCCTGCTGCTCCAACCTTTGGTGGAAAACGCTGTGAAGCATGGGGTAGAGCAGCAGGAGCAGGGGGCACAAATCTGTATCAGCATCTACGCCCAAGGGGCAACCTATGTGGGCGTAACAGTTACCAACACCATGGCCAGCACCGCTGCTGCCACTGCCACTGCCGCTACAGACCGACCCAAACCCGAGCAGGACGGCAGCAGCCCTCACAAGGGATTGGGCATGGCCTTAGCCAATGTGCGCTACCGCCTACAACTGGTGTATGACCTTGATTATCACTTTGAGCAAAAGTGCCAGCACGGCATGTTTGAGGTGCGCCTGCGCTTGCCACGTTCGTAACCGTGTTGCAGCATCAAGCGCCCAAGTACGACGACCCCATACGGAGAAAATCATGCACATTTTGATGGTGGATGACGAGCCACTAGCCCGCTCACGCCTGCGCCTATTACTGGCTGATTGCCAAGACCCCCAACAGCCTTGGATGCTGAGTGAAGCTGCCAACGCCAGCCAAGCTATGCAAGTCTTGCAGCAGCTACCAACGGTGGATGTGCTGCTGCTAGATATTCAACTACCCGCCACCAGCGGCATGAGCTTGGCGCAAACCGTGCAGCAGCTGCCCCAGCCACCGCTGATTATTTTTGTGACGGCGCATAGCCAGTACGCAGCCCAAGCATTTGACGTGCAAGCCTGCGACTACCTGACCAAGCCCGTGCGCCTAGCACGCTTGCAGCAGGCGCTGGGCAAAGCCCGGGCTGCACTGGTGGCGCTACGCCCTATCGCCACCGCAACCCAGCCAGCCGTTGATGGGGCGGTACTGATTGGCCATAGTGGCCATAGTGGCTATAGCGAGCACATCCCACTAGGGCAGGTGGTGTATATCAAGGCCGAACTTAAAAGCCTGGTACTACACACCGCTTACCGTAGCTGTGTGCTGGAGGGTAGCTTGCAAGCCTTAGAGCAGCGCTTTGCCCCTAGGCTGTTGCGCATACACCGCAGCTTTTTAGTACACATTGACCAACTGCGCTGCCTAGAGCGCCCGTCCACCTGCCCCCAGACCGATGCTTGGCAGCTACGCCTGCACAGCCTGCCAGATGCCCTACCCGTCTCACGCCGACAACTACCCTTGGTACGCCAGCACCTGCAAGTGCGTTAAATGGGGGGGTGAGCTGCTTGGTACTCATAGCCTTGGGCGGTAAGCTGGTTTGGTTCGCTTATAAAAAAACCGCCGATTACAATCGTCGGGTTTTTGCCTAAGCCTATCGACACTCTTTTCTTCAAAGACAACTGCAAAATGCAAGCACACCCCCACGGTATGCAGTGCGGCGATAAAGGGAATGCCGATACGGTCACTGCAATCCATGTTTTTAAGGGCGAGATACGCCCGGTTAGCCTGTATAGCACCGTAGAAACCCCCTTCCCTTTGCTGGAGGGCAGGATGTCCATCCATTATTTTGTGCC
>JAHAYB010000390.1 GCA_018384835.1 Comamonas sp. | reverse complement strand
GGTACAAGTGAGCCGGGTTGATTTGGATGCGCGGCGCATTGATTTTCGTCCCCTCGATGCCATAGATGAGTTCGACTGGCCACCCCTGCGCCGTAGCGCTGGGCGCAGCCGCGCAGCGCGACGCACCGCCGCCTTGCTGGCACAAGCACCTGGGGCGCAGGAGGATGAAGGCTTGTTTATCCCTAACAGCCCACGCCCCAACACGGGTAAGAAGGGCGGCAAGCCACAGCACCCATCCAGCCACAAAGCGGGCAAGCCCAGCGCCGCCGTAACGGCCAAAAAGGCCAAGCGGCGTTAAAACATAAATCCATTTTTATCCCCCCGCCCCGCGCTGAGGGCGTAAACACGCTCTTAGCGCCTATCTACTGCTCTCTTAAAGCCCCGGTGTCCGCTCCCGCCCCCTCCCTATCGTCCGCTAGCCTTGCCTTGCGCTGGCAGCAATACCGCCAGCACGCCCTGGGTGAGGATGTGCTGGCCGCCCTTATCGTCACCATCTTGCTCGTGCCGCAAAGCCTGGCTTATGCCCTGCTGGCGGGGCTGCCCCCAGTCGTGGGGGTGATGGCTAGCTTGCTGCCCATTCTGGCTTATGCCGCTTTGGGCAGCAGTACCACCTTAGCCATCGGTCCGGTGGCGGTAATTTCGATGATGACGGCGCAGGCCATTGCAGGCGTGGCCAGCAGCCACGGCATTGCCCCCCATCTGGCCGCCTTGGTGCTGGCGCTGGAAATGGCAGCCTTGCTGCTGCTGGCGGCCTTGCTGCGTCTGGAAACCCTGGCGGCCTTGCTGGGCGCTCCGGTACTACACGGCTTTGTAACCGGTGCTTCGCTCATGATTGCCCTGGGGCAGTTACCCACCTTGCTGGGCTTGCCGCTGGGCGGGGGCACGGCCTTGGAGCTATGGCAGTCTTGGCAAGCGGCTAGCAGCTTGGCCGCCCACAGCAGCACCGCCGTGCTGGGGCTGCTGGCCTTACTAGCCTTATGGCTGCTGCGCCGTTACGGCAGTTGGCTTTTTCAAACGCTGGGGCTGGCTGCCAGACCAGCGCAGTTACTGGCACGCGCCGCCCCTATTGTGGTGGTGGCAGCGGGCATTGTGTGGGCAGCCAGCTCGCCCCAAGCCAGCCAGGGGGTAGCGCTAACAGGCAGCGTCAGCCTGGGCGATGGTCTGCAATTTCCCTGGCCGTGGCAAGCGCCGCTGGCCGTGTGGGAGGCACTGCTCTCCCCCGCCCTCCTGCTGGCCTTGGTGGCCTATGTGGAAAGCCTGGCCGTGGCCGAAGCCCTGGGCGCAAAGCGCGGCGAGCGCATTTCTGCGCGGCGCGAGTTGTTTGGCTTGGCAGGGGCGAATGCCGTGGCCAGCCTTACCGGTGGAATGCCGGTCACGGGCGGCTTCTCGCGCAGCATTGTCAACTTTGATGCGGGTGCGCGTACCCGTCTGGCGGGGGTGTGGACGGCTGCCTTTCTAGCCATTGCCATGCTGCTACTGGGCGATGTGCTGCAATACCTGCCGCGCACGATTTTGGCGGCCACCATCATCATTGCCGTGCTTTCTTTGGTCGATAGCACCCCCTACCGCCAGGCTTGGAAGCATTCGCGCACCGAGTTTTTGCTGATGCTGCTAGTGACTAGCTTGACCTTTTTTGTTGGCGTGCAAACCGCCTTGCTGGTGGGGGTGATTGGGGCGATTGGCCTGCTGCTGCAACGCACCGCCCGCCCGCACTGGACGGAAGTAGGTCGCTTGGCAGGCAGCGATGTGTTTCGCAATGTCAAGCGCTTTAACGTGCAGGTACAGCCCCATGTGCTAAGTGTGCGCGTGGATGAAAGCCTGGTCTTCACCAACTCCCGCTGGGTATCGGATGCGCTATTTGGCCTGCTGGCTCAGCGCCCCGCCGTGCGCCATGTGGTGCTGATGATGAGCGGGGTCAACGGCATTGACTTCACTGGGCTGGAAGTTTTGCAACAGCTCAACCGCGACCTGGCAGGGCGCGGCCTGCAACTGCACCTGTCGGAAATCAAAGGCCCGGTGCGCGACCGCTTAGAGCGCACCGGGCTGCAAGACTGGCTATCGGGCTGCATTTTTATGACCCAGGCTGAAGCCTTTCATGCGCTTAAAGCATCAGAATAATGCCAGCATAGATTGAGCCTCCCTCCCCCCCTCCACAGCCCCATTAGCCATGTCCTACAGCCTTTCCACCATTCATATCAGCACCCAAACCCACAACACCTCCGCAACCACCGTGCCACAACCCACGGTGCGCCCAAAAGCAGCAGCCACTACCACCACAACCACCACAGCAACCGAAGAAGCAACGCCCAGTGCGCAGGTACGCATTTCCCCCGCCGCACTAGAGCAAGCACGCGCAGCAAAAGGCAGCGAGGACGTGCAAGACAGCGACGACCTGCCAGACACCATGCAAAAGCTGCTGGAAATGATTCGCGAGCTGAAAAAACAACTCGCCGAGCGCACACAAGACCTGCAAGCCTTGATGCGCGACAGCAGCCTCTCCCCCGAAGAGCGCAACGCCCAAGCGCAACAACTGCAATCGCAGCTAGGCGCGTTGAACAGCGCCATTGCCACCGCGATGGGGCAATTGCTCAAGCTGATGAAAGAGGCCGAGCTGTCTCAAGAGCAAAGCGCAGCGGTAGTTGCTTCGCTGGGTTAACAACTTAACGATTTAACAATGAACCCTGAACAATGCGCGGCACTACAGCAGCACCAACCCCGGCGGCAGGCTTTCGCCCAGGCTGCGCTGCTGGTCTTGGGCATCGAGTGCTTGCACGCTTTGCACCAAGTCTTGCCAGCGCCGGGGTGCGCCGCTGGCTTGCAGCTTGGCTAGCACTTGGGCGCGGGTGGCTTCGTCCCAGTCCAGGCTGCGCTCGCCAGTCATGCGGGTGATTTGCACGGCGGCAAACATGGCGTGTTCGTTTTTGCGCCAGTCTTGCGCTAGGCAGGCATCTAAAAATTCACGGGCGGCGCTGGGCGGCATCACCAAATGGGCATTCGCTGCCAAGGGCTGACGGGCGGCCAAGCGGCCAATGGCCCACCAGGTATGGGCAGGCTCATCGGGGCGCTGTAGGCGCTTGAGCATCCATTGCCCCATTTCCTGGCGGAACTCCCAGGGCACGGCCTCCATGGCGGCTAGCAGGCGCAGCATGTCGTCATAGCTGCCCCAGCGTGCTTTGGCGTTGCGCTGTACGGTTTTTTGCATACTGGCGGCCACGGCTTCCAGCACCTGCATTTGCTGTGCTTCGTCCAGGCCGGGGGCAACTCTGCGCCACAGCACCCACCATTCCGTCCAGTTGGCAGCTTCTTTGCTGTGTGCCAAGCCTTGCTCGTACAGCGCCCAAAGTTGTTCCATACGCCAGGCATCCAGCTGGCTGCCCAGCCCAGGGCGCAAGCACCAGCCCGTGAGGTTGAGCCACACGCGCTCATGTTCGGCGCTGCGCCTGCGGCGGCGGCTGCGCTCTAGCAGGGCATCGAGCAGTTGGCGCAGCAGCGGCAGCGGCCAGCCTTCGCGTGTGCCCAGCAGTTTTTCCAGGCTGGCGCGTAATTGGCGCACTTCTTTGCTGCTGACTTCTTGCGCCTGGCTGCCAAAAATGCGTTCAACCAAGGCCAGCGCTTGGGGCAGTTGGGGGTGGGTAGCTACGTCTGCTGATGGGGCGGATTGGGCGCTGTCGGTGCTATCTGCATTCGTATCCGTATGTGCGCCGATAGCGCCGCGCACGTTAAAGGGCAGCAGCCAAGACGGTTCCTGTTCAGCACCTGTGCTTTCGCCTCTTTCGCTTTTTTCACTGTCTAGCTGTGTGCAGCGCACTTCCAGCGTGCCGACTTCGCTCATGCTGGCTTGTAGTTGGACTTCTACGCGCTTGCTGTGTTGCCCGGCTGTACTGCGCAGCACCTCGGCAATGGGCGGTAATTCGACCCAGCCTGCGCCACTGATGGTGGCTAGCTCGCCGGCTTTGGCCTCACCCTGGTTGCGTGCCAGCAGGTTAAAGCGCACGGCCTGCCCCAGTTGCAGGGCAAAGCGCCGCCCAGTCAGGCGCAGCACCACGCCTTCGGGTGTGCCGCGTGGTAGCAAGCAGATGGCTTGGGGCGTGGTTGTGTTTTGGCCTTTTTTGCTGCTGCTGGGCAATGCCAGCCAGTAGCTGCGGGCTGCGCCGCCTTCAATGCGTGGCAGTGCCTGGGGGCTGCGCTGCGCCAGGGCATGGGCGCAAGCGCCACGCGCCACCGCCCAATCTGGGTGGGGGTTGTGCAATACGCGCACGGGCTGGCCGCGCCACTGCGCTAGTTGCTCAGACAGGCGCTGGCGCAAGGCCGCTGCGTGGAACACGCCGCCGTTAAGCAGCACGGTATCTGGCCAGCGCTGGGGGCTGTGCTGGCGTAAAAATTCTGCCAAATGGCGGGTGATGGCGGCATCTTGCGGATAGGGCAGCCCCAGCCCGCGTAGGCCAGAGCGGCTACGCTGGGGCGTGGCATCGGCGGCGACCAGGGGGAAAAAGCCTTCCACCACCATTTCCTGCACCTGGGCGCGGCTCAAGGGGCAGCTACGTGTTTGCGCCAGCAGGCGCGAGCCACCACCCAGCAGGGTGACGGCCAGGGAGTCGGGCGCATCTTCTGCCAGCAACTGCTCTTTGGCCTTGCGGCAGCGCTGCACCAGTTGGGCAAAGCGGGTAGGCGGCAGGCGCTCGCCCGCTTGGGTAAAGCGCGGCTCTAGCTGGTGGGCGAGGCTTAAATCCATGTTGTCCCCGCCCAGCATCAGGTGCTCGCCGACGGCAATGCGCGTTAGGCGTGGCTGCGTTTGCTCGGGCGCGGGTGGTTCTACGGCAATCAGGGTCAGGTCGGTGGTGCCGCCGCCTATATCGACGACCAACGCCAGCTCGCTAGTGGCCAGTTGCGCGGCCAGCGCGTCGCCTTGCAGCAGCAGCCAGTCGTGGAAGGCGGCTTTAGGCTCTTCCAGCAATTGCACGGGGGGTAAACCGGCCAGGCGGGCGGCTTCCAGGGTCAAGGCTCTAGCGCCCTCGTCAAAGGAGGCGGGCACGGTCAAGGCCACTTGCTGCTGGTGCAGCGGCGCTTGCGGGTGGGCGGCATCCCAGGCGGTGCGCAGATGCGCTAGGTAGGCGGCGCTGGCTTCCAAGGGGGAGATTTTGGCCACCTCCGCCCCCGCGCCCCAGGGCAGGATGGGGGCGGTTCTATCCACTGCCGCATGGGATAGCCAGCTTTTGGCGCTAGCAACCAAGCGCTGCGGGTGGCTTGCGCCCAGCTCTCGCGCCCAGTGGCCGAGGACGGCGGGCGCGGCCTCGCTACTGCCCAAGGGCGGCCAGGGTTGTTGCCAAGCGTGTCCTAGTTCACTACTGCC
>JAHAYB010000326.1 GCA_018384835.1 Comamonas sp. | reverse complement strand
CGCAACGGCTGTTGCTAAAATTAAAGTCACCAACAATAAAGTTGGTGACTTTAATTTTAGCAACAGCCGTTGCGTTGGTGGTGTCTATGGCTTTTAGTCGCCCAATAGAAAGTGTGCTCAAGCGTATCATTGCCGATGAAATCAGTTCGGCCTGGGCACGCTACCTCAAGTTCACCATTTTAGTGGTGGGCATCTCATCAGGGGTGAGGATTCATCAGCTTGAGCGCTACATTACTCCTGTCCTCAATCACAATAACGAAGAGAGCTTTGTGCTCCAGCTCACAACAGAGCACTGGGTGTTGGAGATATACCGCACCATTATTGAGACCTTGGAGGGAATTGCTTGGATGCTATTTGTCTTTTTCTGCTTTGCTTTACTAGCCTATGTATTCATACGTATTTTTGAGTTGCGCAAGCATTCTTCACCCGTGGAAAACGTAAAAAAGGATGCAGAGGGATAAAAAAAGCCAGCCCATGGCTGGCTGGCTTTGCACACAAAAGGGAAAAGTTTTTGTGGTAGTGAATCGCTTAGTTGCGAATCAAGAACTGCTCGCGGTCTTGGCCTTGAATCCAACGGGGGGGTTTACCACGGCCAGTCCAAGTTTCATTGGTCAAAGGGTTGCGGTATTTGGGAGCAACCTTAGTGGTGCTAGTAGTACGGCTGCCACGAGCAGGGGGGAAGATATCATCAGCGGTGAGCGAGAAATCAGCCACAATAGAGCGTACACGGGCTACGGCATCAGCCATTTCGATACGGCGAGCCTCAGCAATTTGCTGGTTCAGTTGTTCGCGCTGCTCAAGCAGTTGTTTATAAGAAGAAGTCATGGTGTTCAAGTCCTTTCATATCAAAAAAGATGAGGTGCATTATAAGCACATTCTTTTGATGTGCCAGAGTAATTTTTTATATTTTCAATGCCCACAATGCTTATCCGGCAAAATTGGGGGCTTTTCATCAAACTATCACGCATCTACAGATGTATTGCTATGGCAACTTACTTGATTGGCGATGTACAAGGCTGCGACCAAGCCTTGGGACTTTTGCTTGAGCGTATTGGCTTTTCTCCCAGCCGTGACCATATTTATCTGTTGGGCGACTTGGTCAACCGGGGCCCTAATTCTTTGGCGGTTTTACGCCGTTGTATGCGTTGGGCGGACTGCATCCATCCGGTATTGGGCAATCACGATTTGCATTTGCTAGCCAGTGCTTACGGGGTGCGCAAGGGTAAACGCGATACGCTGAAGGCGGTGTTATCTGCACCAGAGCGCACACAGCTATTGGATTGGTTGGCGCAGCAGCCGTTGGTGCGGCATTTGCGCAGTTCTAAGCAGCAAGATTTGCTACTGCTTCATGCTGGGGTTTTACCGCAGTGGAGCTTGCAAAACACCCTTCGCTATGCCCAGGAGGTACAAAACTGGCTGCGCAGCCCTGCTGATTTGCCACATTTTTTACGCCATATGTATGGCAATACGCCTAATTATTGGCAAGAGGATTGGCAGGGTTTTGAGCGCTTGCGGGTGATTGTGAATGCCTTAACACGATTGCGCTTTTGTAGCCCTACAGGGGTGATGGATTTTGATAGTGCCGAGCATAGCGACGCTGCCCCCTCAGGCTTATTACCCTGGTTTGACTGCCCCCAGCGGCAAACCCAAAACTGCGTGATTGCTTTTGGCCATTGGTCCACCTTGGGGCTGCTAGAGCGCCCCCATTTAATAGGCTTGGATACGGGCTGTGTATGGGGTGGCGCTTTGAGTGCCATGCGCATTGATATGCAAGACTTTAGCCAACGCCAGTTGTATCAAATACCCTGCCCGCAGGCACAAAAACCAGGGGCTTAGGGCTTAGGGCTTAGACCAGCGTAGGCAGTAGCAGTAAGTAGCACCTTCCCCCGCTGGTCGGCTTATTACTACCGCTTTTGGCTTGCCTCTTATAGGTCTTATAGGGTTGCTGCCACTGGCATCAATAAGGCGGGCAGTTTGCGCTTGGTTTTCAGGCTATTGCGCCCCAAGCTGCTGGCGCTTTGGGGGCTGGCCTCCCAATCAGCGGCGGCGCTATTGCTGCTGGGTTGATAGGGTTGGGTGAAAAAGGGGTCTAAGGGCGTGTGGTTATGCCGTGGGGTGCGCAATGGACGGGAATTGCTGCGGGAGTTAGCACGCGGGTTAAGGTGATTGTTGGAGTAGGCGTTATGGCTTACTTCGCGGCGGCGCGGCGGTGGGGTGTGGGGTGTTTCTACCTGGATGGCCTGTTTGGTGAGCTTGGCAATATCGGCTACCAGTTTGCTATCGTTGCGGCCAACCAAGGTAACGGCCAAACCGCTGGCTCCTGCGCGGCCTGTGCGGCCAATGCGGTGGACATAATCTTCGGCATTAAAGGGTACGTCGTAATTAAATACGGCAGGCACGTCTTTGATGTCTAGCCCACGTGCGGCTACATCAGTACATACTAATAAATCGACTTGGCCTTGCTTGAATGCTTCTAAGGCTTTTAAGCGCTCATCTTGGCTTTTATCGCCGTGCAGGGCAGCAGCGCGGTAGCCATCGCGCTCTAAAGCGCGGGTCAGGCGGGCGCAGCCTAGTTTGCTATTGCAAAATATAAAAGCCTGGCTAATTGCACGTTCTTGCAAAATAGCACCAATAGCGCGGCGCTTATCGTCATCATCGGCAGCGTAAAAGCGTTGCTCTACGGTAGAGGCGGTTTCGTTAGGACGCGCTACCTCAATGGTGACGGGGTTTTGTAAATAGCTCGATGCCAAGCGCTTGATTTCTGGCGAGAACGTGGCAGAAAACAGCAAGGTAGTGCGCTCTTTGGGCAGGTAGGACAGGATGCGCTGCAAATCTGGCAAAAAGCCAATATCCAGCATTCGGTCGGCCTCATCCAATACCACGTACTCTACTTGGTTGAGCACCAAGTTTTTTGCCTCTATATGGTCTAGCAAACGCCCTGGGGTGGCTACTAATACCTCTACGCCTTTTTTAAGTTCGGCGGTTTGCGGCTTCATATCCATGCCGCCGAACACAACCGTGCTGCGTAGCTTGGTGTATTGGGCATATTGGGCTATTTGCTGCGCTACTTGGTCAGCCAACTCGCGTGTGGGCAATAGCACTAAGGCGCGTACGGGGTGTCGGGCTGGTGAGGCAGAGCTATTTTCATGGCGCATTAAGCGCTGCAATAAAGGCAGGGAAAATGCAGCGGTTTTGCCTGTGCCGGTTTGTGCCGCCCCCATCACGTCTTGGCCGGTTAAAACCACCGGAATGGCTTGGGCTTGAATGGGGGTCATTTGCTCGTAGCCCATTTGGGCGACCGCTTGGGTCAGTGTGGGAGCAAGGGAAAGTGTAGAAAAAGAACTTGTCATGTAACTTGCTATTGTCGCACTAGCACTAGGCCAGTGCCAGCACCAGGTCTTGCACAATGGTGAAGTGGCTCATTTACAACTGCTGGGCACTGATACTAAAGGTGTCACACGCCTGCACACTGGCGCTATTCATGCCTTGCGTAAACCAGCGCACCCGCTGGGCACTGCTGCCGTGGGTAAAGGCATCGGGGCGCACCGTGCCGGTTTGTTTTTGCTGCAAGGTATCGTCTCCAATTTGGCTGGCGGCGTTGAGCGCCGATTCAATATCGCTTTGGTTGAGCCAGTTTTTCGCCTGCTGGGAATGGCGCGTCCAGATGCCGGCATAGCAATCGGCTTGCAGCTCTAGGCGCACGGAGAGGGCGTTTTGCTCGCGCTGGCTGATGCGTCCGCGCTGGCTATCGACCTTGGCGGTTGCGCCTAGCAGGGTTTGCACATGGTGACCGACCTCATGCGCTATCACATAGGCGCGGGCAAACTCGCCGGGTGCGCCTAGCTGGCGGCTCATGGTGTCGAAAAACTCCATATCCAAATACACCTTGCGGTCGCCTGGGCAGTAAAACGGCCCCATCGCGCTTTGCCCCATGCCGCAAGCTGTGGGTGTGCTGCCACGAAACAGCACCAGCTTGGGCACTTGGTAGTTGGCTCCGCCTTGCTTGAACACCTGCGTCCACACATCTTCGGTAGAGGCTAGCACCGTGGCGACAAAAGCGGCCTGCTTATCGTCTTTGGGAATACTTTGCCCTTGCACCTGCGCCTGCGTTGGTGGCGCAGAGCCGCCCGAGAGCAGGCTAATCGTCGTCAGCGGGTTGATGCCAAACACCCCCCAGCCCACCAAGGCCAGCACGATGGTGCCTAGACCAATTGAGCGCCCGCCCAGTAGCCCGCCCCCACCCCCTCTGCCAGTGCCAGCGCCAGCGCCACTACCGCTGCGGCGGCGGTCTTCCACGTTGTCTGATTGGCGATTGCCTTCCCATTTCATAGCAGCAACTCCTTTGCTTTTTTCAGGCTCAGGCGCGGGGCAGGGTTACGCCGCTTTGCCCTTGGTATTTGCCGTTGCGGTCGCGGTAGCTGACTTCGCACAGCTCATCGCTTTGGAAGAACAGCACCTGGGCGCAGCCCTCACCGGCATAAATTTTGGCCGGTAGCGGCGTGGTGTTGGAAAACTCCAGCGTTACATAGCCTTCCCACTCTGGCTCAAAGGGCGTGACGTTCACGATGATGCCGCAACGCGCATAGGTGCTCTTGCCCAAGCACACCGTTAACACGTCGCGTGGAATGCGGAAATACTCCACCGTTCGCGCCAGGGCAAAGCTGTTGGGCGGGATGATG
>JAHAYB010000312.1 GCA_018384835.1 Comamonas sp. | reverse complement strand
TCAACGGGAGGTTAAACACCATGAAAACGGTACGCGTAAAGATTGATTCAAGCCATTCAGCCTTGATGCTGGCGGGGCGTGTGGATATGGCTCGTGTGGATGCCACAACAGAAGCGGATATTGCACAGCATATTGCGGAAGATGAGGCTCAGTCAGTGCGGGATGCAGCCCTGTTTGCACAGAGGGTACGCAAGCGCCTGGGGTTGAGCCAAGCAGAGTTTTCTGCCCGCATCCATGTCTCGCTGGACACGATTCGCAACTGGGAGCAAGGTAAGCGATCGCCCTCTGGGGCTGCCAAGGCGCTGCTGAGGATTCTGGACAAGATGCCAGAAGCTGCCTTGGCGGCGCTGTAAGAGGCGCAGCCTAATCATCGTGAGTCAATGCAGCCGCCAATTGAGGTGCTGCCACAGGAACTAAAGCCACCCCCATGACTAAAACCCCAAGCACCCCCACCCTGACTACCCTTGCCCAGCGCCACCAAGCGCAAATTACCCAGCAGCGCACGCCCTTTACTTTGCGCATGCACCGCGCCCTAAGCTGGCTGCAACGCGCTGAGGCGGCAGGTAGCGACGACGATGTGGCCTTTGTCTGCCTGTGGATTGGTTTTAACGCTGCCTACGCGCAGGATATGGGCGAGGGGGCGGGCACGATGGCTTCGGAGCGCCAGAGCTTTCGCAACTTTATGGCCGACTTGTGCCTGCTGGATACGGACAAGGCGCTGTCGGCGCTGGTGTGGCAGGTGTTCCCCGGCCCAATTCGTGTGCTGCTGGACAACCAGTATGTGTTTCAGCCGTTTTGGGATGCGCAGAGCAACCCGCGCAGCGATGGCAGCATTCCCGACCATTGGCGCGAGGCGTTTGACGATGCCCGCCAGCGCGTACACCACGCCCTAGCGCAGCAGGATACAGAGCGGGTGCTGTACGAGGTGTTTGTGCGCCTATACACCTTGCGCAATCAGTTGATGCACGGCGGCGCAACCTGGAACAGTTCCGTCAACCGCGCCCAGCTGCGCGATGGGCGGGCGTTATTGGCGCGGTTGCTGCCGGTGATGCTAGGGGTGATGATGGACAACCCGACTCGCTTTGAGGGCAAGCCGTTTTATCCGGTGGTGGCTAGTTGAGCGGTGCAGGGCGATGGGCTAGCGCAATTCCGCCAACAGCTCAGGGTGCTTATCCAAAATCTTGAACAGGTTCACCACAGCAGGCATGGGCTGCACCTGGCCTCGCTCGTAGCGGCTAAAGGCGTTGTGGCCGCCGCCGGTAATCTGGGCGGCTTGGCGCTGGGTTAGCCCTAGCTTTTTGCGCACGCGGGCTAGTAGCTTTTGGTCGGCTTGCCGCGCTGCTAGCACGGCGGTATCGCTGGCCTGCGCGTAGCGGGTGTGACTAGCCGCGTCCAAATCTACCTCGCCGCAGGCTGTGCAGCGCCAGCCACTTAGGCCACCAATGCTGCCGCCTGCACCTAGGGGGAAGGTTTCATTTGCAACAGCGGTAAATTCATGTGCCCCGCATTCGGGGCAAAACATGGGATGGTGGTATTGCATGATCATTTCTCCTTGAACTGGATAACGATGCGCTCAGCCACTTGGGTGAGCTTGATATAGGCCGTTTTGCCATTGGGGCAGGGGGCGTGATACACGTCCTGCCATATACGATGGTCAGTATGTGTCGTCATGCTTTTGTAAAAGTGAGCCCGTTTCATATTGGCAATCACCGCTTGCATGGCCGCTATGTCCAGCCCCATTTGTGCGCCGCCAAAAATGGCGGTCATCGTGAAAGCTTGCTGGCCTTGGGTTGCTATGGCCGCTTGCATAGCAGGCAGGTTGTAGTGAGGACGACTTTTTTCCATACAAAATTATACCCTTAAAGGGTAATAAATAACCCAAATAGCGCAACCCAGGCGCGACAATCCCCCCATGACACCCCCGACGCTCCCACCACCCTCTGAGGAACACGCCCAGCTTCTAGCGCAGATTGCTGCCCTGCCTGCTTTGCCGGGGGTGTATCGCTATTTTGATGCCCAGGGGCAGTTGCTCTATGTGGGCAAGGCGCGTCACTTGAAGCGGCGCGTCAGCAGCTATTTTCAAAAAGACCACGGCGGCACACGCATTGGCCATATGGTGGGCAAGATTGCCCGCCTGGAAACCACCGTGGTGCGCACCGAGGCGGAAGCCCTGCTGCTGGAAAACAACCTCATCAAAACCCAGCACCCCAAGTACAACATCCTGTTTCGGGACGATAAAAGCTATCCCTACCTAAAAATCTCTGGCTTGGCCGTAACCGATGGGCAGGGTGGCCGCCCCAGCCAGCATTACCCGCGCATTAGCTACTACCGGGGGGCGACGGATAAAAAACAGCGCTACTTTGGCCCTTACCCTAGTGCTTGGGCGGTGAAGGAAACCATCGAGCTGCTGCAAAAAGTGTTTTTGCTGCGCACCTGCGAAGACACCGTATTTGCCCACCGCAGCCGCCCTTGTCTGCTGCACCAAATCAAGCGGTGCAGCGCCCCTTGTGTGGGCGCTATCAGCCCCAGCGATTACGCCGCCGATGTCGCCAATGCCCAGGCCATGCTATCGGGGCAGACCCAGGAGTTGCTGCAACAACTCCAACAGCGCATGTGGGCGCTGGCCGAGGCGATGCAGTACGAACAGGCCGCTGTGGTGCGCAACCAGATAGCGGCGCTGTCTAAAGTGCTAGAGCAGCAAAGCATGGAAACCGTGGATGAGCGCGATGTGGATATTCTGGCCGTGCAGGTGCAAGGCGGGCGGGCTTGCGTCAACCTAGCGATGGTGCGCGGCGGGCGGCATTTGGGCGACAGAGCCTACTTCCCCAGCCAGTTGGATGATGGCTTGCTGCTGGGCAGTTGGCAGCCCGAGCTAGAGCAGCAGCCCCCCGCCGCCCAGGTGCTGGCCGCCTTTGTTGCCCAGCATTACGCCGAGCAGGTGATACCGCCGCTGCTGCTGCTCAGTGAGCCACTGGAGCCGGTGCTGCTACAAGCCTTGAGCGAGCAGGCAGGGCGCAAAATTCAGGCTGTTACCCAGCCACGCGGCCAGCGCAAAATCTGGCTGGACATGGCCGAGCAAGGCGCAGCCCTGCAATTAGCGCGGCTGCTGGCCGAGGAAGGCTCCCAGCAAGCACGCACCCGCGCCCTGGCGCAAGCGCTGGATTTACCGCAGGACGATTTAGCCGCTTTGCGCATCGAATGCTTTGACATCTCCCACACCGCAGGCGAGGCCACCCAGGCTTCTTGCGTGGTATTTGCCCAGCACGCCATGCAGCCCAGCCAGTACCGGCGCTTCAACATCGACGGCATTACTGGCGGGGACGATTACGCCGCCATGCGCCAAGTGCTGCTGCGCCGCTACCAGCCCGTGGCCGATGCCCAGCAAGCCGCCGGAGGAGCGCCACCGCCCAGCGATGCCCCGCAACTGCCCGATGTGGTGTTGATTGACGGCGGCAAAGGCCAGGTCAGCATGGCGCGGCAGGTGTTTGAGCAGTTGGGGCTGGACACCAGCCGCATCGTTGGCGTGGAAAAGGGCGAGGGGCGCAAAGTCGGCTTGGAAGAACTGGTGTTTGCCGATGGCCGCCCCAAGGTGTACCTAGGCGCAGATTCCGCCGCGCTGATGCTGATAGCCCATATCCGTGACGAGGCGCACCGCTTCGCCATTACCGGTATGCGTGCCCGGCGTGCCAAGGTGCGCACCGGTGGCAGCCGTTTGGAGGATATTCCCGGCATTGGCCCCAAGCGCCGCGCCCAGTTGCTCCAGCGCTTTGGTGGCTTGCGTGCCGTAGCCAATGCCAGTGTGCAAGAGCTGCAAACCGTGCCGGGCATCTCAGCAGCCTTGGCGCAGACCATTTACCAAGCCCTGCGCTAAAAGCGGGGCGCAAAGCCTGCCACAATCAGCCCCTATGTTTCTGACCATTCCCACCGCCATGACCTGGACGCGCATTGTGGCGATACCGCTCATCGTCGGGGTTTTCTATAGCAGTCTGGCACCGGCCACACAAAACCTGGTGGCCGCTTTGATGTTCGTCGCCTTTGCCGCCACCGACTGGCTGGACGGCTTTTTGGCGCGGCGCTTGAACCAAACCTCGGCCTTCGGCGCGTTTTTAGACCCGGTGGCAGATAAGTTTTTGGTCTGCGCCAGCCTGCTGGTGCTGGTGCATTTGCAGCGGGCGGATGTGTTTGTCGCCCTCATCATCATTGGCCGCGAGATTGCCATTTCCGCCCTGCGCGAGTGGATGGCACAAATCGGCGCGAGCAAAAGCGTCGCTGTTCACATGCTGGGCAAGCTCAAAACCACGGTGCAGATGGTGGCGATACCGTTCTTGCTGTACGACGGCCAGTTGCTCGGCTGGGTCGATACCCGCCTATGGGGGCAGGTGTTGATTTGGCTGGCAGCGGTGCTCACCGTCTGGTCGATGGTGTATTACCTGCAAAAAGCCATCCCTGAGATACGGGCGCGGGTTAAGGGTTGACTTGGCGCATTTCCTGCAACAACTCAGCCTCGCGGGCATGTTGCAGGGCTTGGACGACATCGCCCATTTCCCCATCCATCACTGCTTGCAGCTTGTACAGGGTGAGGTTGATGCGGTGGTCGGTGATACGCCCCTGCGGGTAGTTGTAGGTGCGGATGCGGTCGCTGCGGTCGCCGCTGCCAATCAAGCCTTTGCGCAGCGCGGCTTCTTTGCTTTCGCGTTCGCTGCGCTCTTTTTCTTGGATACGCGCTTGCAGCACGGCCATGGCTTTGGCCTTGTTACTGTGCTGGCTGCGCCCGTCCTGGCATTCGGCCACGATGCCGGTGGGGATGTGAACAATGCGCACCGCTGAATCCGTGCGGTTAACGTGCTGCCCCCCTGCCCCGCTGGCGCGGAAGGTGTCAATGCGCAAATCTGCGGGGTTGATGGTGATGGCCTGGGTTTCGTCCGGTTCGGGCATGACGGCCACGGTGCAGGCGCTGGTGTGTACGCGCCCCTGGGTTTCGGTTTCGGGCACACGCTGTACGCGGTGGCCGCCAGATTCAAATTTGAAAGCGCCATAAACCTGCTCGCCCGCAATACGTAGCACGGCTTCTTTGTAGCCGCCTAGCTCGGCCTCATGGGCGCTCATGATTTCTACCTGCCAGCCTTGGTTGGCGGCGTAGCGGGTGTACATGCGCAC
>JAHAYB010000231.1 GCA_018384835.1 Comamonas sp. | reverse complement strand
GTGCCGCACGGTAACGCGCACGGCCTTGGCATCCGCCGGCATGGGTGCGGCGGCGGGGGCGGCCTGTGGGGCGGGTGTGCTGCTGCGCGGTGCTTGCAGGTGGCGCTGGGCTTCGCGCTGGAGGGAGCCTGCATCCGGCACGGGCTGCGCCTGGAGGGCGGTAGGAGCGGCCAGCAGCAGGGCGGCAAGCAGGGTCAACCCGGATGGGGCGGTGGGCAGGGCTTAGAGGAAGTGGTAGATGCTGTAGTCATCCCCGAAGGCTAGGATGGCAGGGGGGTAACACGCTTCCACTAAGCGCTACTGTGGCGCAAATTGCTACAAAATTATTGACAATTTTTTATTTACAACGGCTCTGAATGGGTGTAAGCGGCGGGCTGCCGTGCCTCTCCAGGGGCGATGCCAAAGCGCTGCTTGAAGGCGCGGTAGAACCAAGACAGGTTATTAAAGCCCGCGTCATACGCGATAGTGCTAACCGTGCAGCCCGCGTAGCGGGGGCTGCTCAAGCGCTCAAAGGTGCGTTGCAGGCGCAGCCCTAGCAGGTAGTCGCTAAAGGTGGTGTGCTGTTGCGCAAACAGGGCGCGAACGTAGCTGGCAGAGATGCCGTGGCGTGCGGCCACCCATTCCAGCGTTAAATCGCCCCGCCCAGCATGAATGCGCAAGTCAGCCATGATGGCTTTGAGCCGTACTTGCCGCAGCCCGCGTGCGTTGGCGCGTGCCTGTGCTTGGGGGGTGGCTCCCACGGCTAGAACGCTTAAATCCAGCAATTGCTGGCTCAGGTGTAGGTGGGCGGCATCGTCGGTTTGCTGGGGGTGGTTGGCGGCCTGTTGGGTTAATGCCAATGCCTGCTGGGTCAGCAGCCGCAAGGCCAGGGTGTTGCTGGGGAGGTTGTGCCGCAGAGCGTGGTCGATGTTGGCAATCTGCGGCATTAGGCGCTCGCGCGGGAAGGCCAGCAGCAGGCAGCGGGAGTTGGGAAGGTGAAACTGGGTGGTTCCGCTGCGCTCATTAAGCGCCAGGCAGCCCGACAGGCTGGTGCAGACGGCTTCACCCTGCTCGCCTAACTGGTGCTGGCGCACCGTCCAGGCCGGGCTTGGGGCATGGCCTGGGGGGCTGCCGGGGTTGAGAAATAGCAGCACATCGTCATTGCCATCGGCAAGCTGCTGGGCGCTGCGGGTAACGCGTATGGGCGAGGATTCAAACAAGGCCACAGATACGCCGGGCAGCAAGCGGATGCGGACGCTTAAATCCAGTGCGCCGCCATCCTCAATATCTGGGGCGATGCTGGACATGGTGGCGCAGGTTTCCCGTGCGATGTCTGTGCGCTCATGTTGGGGGTAGTGCTGGGTGCTGAACTCGATGAATGCCATGTCCGAATGTCATAAATAATCTGCCAGGGTGGGGTGGCGAAAAATGTAACATGGGCAGGCGAACAACAAGCTGGGGCAGGCCAGCAAGCCATCAGCGAGGGTTGAGGCAGAGCTGGGCTTGCGCCAGCTCGGCCAGCATATCCATACCGCTGCTGCTGTCGTTCAGGCAGGGGATGTAGTCGAATGCCTGGCCGCCTGCCTGCATAAAGGCTTGGCGCACTTCCATGTTGATTTCTTCCAGCGTCTCCAGGCAGTCGCTGGCAAAGCCGGGGCAAATCAGCTCTACGCTGCGTGTGCCTGCTTGCGCCAGGGCTTGCACGGTTGGCTCGGTATAGGGTTGCAGCCATTGCGCCGGGCCAACGCGCGATTGGAAGGTAACGCTGTACGCCTGCGGCTCCAGCCCCAGCGCCTGTGCCAGTAGTGCGGCGCTGCGCTGGCATTGGGCGGCGTAGGGGTCGCCCAGCTCTACGTTGCGTTGGGGAATGCCGTGAAAGCTCATCACCAAGTGTTCGGCGCGTTGCCCTTTTTGCTGCCAGTGCTGGCGCACGCTCTCGGCCAAGGCGGCGATGTAGCCAGGGTGGTCGCAATAGTCGTTAACAAAGCGCAGTTCTGGATAGTGGCGCGAGCGCCCCACCCATGCAGCCACCGCATCAAACACGCTGGCTGTGGTGGCCGCGCAGTATTGCGGGTAGAGGGGCAGCACCAGCACGCGCTGCACGCCCTGGCCTTGCAGGGTTTGCAATTGCTTGGCGATGGCGGGCTGGCCGTAGCGCATGGCGGGCAGCACGGGAATGCCCCAGGGTTGTAGGCGCTCTTGCAATAGCTGCGCTTGGCGATGCGTCCATACTGCCAGGGGGGAGCCTTGCTCTGTCCAGATGGTGGCGTATTTGGCAGCGGCCTTGCGCGGACGCACTTGCAAAATCACCCCGCGCAAAATAACTTGCCACAGCAGGCGGGGGATTTCTACCACTCTGGGGTCGGATAGAAACTCGCCCAGATAGCGGCGCAGCGCCGCCGGTGTGGGTGCATCAGGCGTGCCCAGATTGCACAGCAGGATGGCGCAGGGGCGCGAGGTGGCTGGGGCGGAATCGGCGTTAGTGGTGGTATTCATGGTGCTTTCAAAATTTGTTGCAAGGCGTTATCAAGTTGGGGGTATTGCCAGCGGTAGCCCGTTGCTTGCAGGCGCTGTGGGCTAAGGCGCTGGCCGCCCAGTAATAGGGTGGACATTTCGCCCAACAACAGGCGCAGCACCCAAGCGGGGGCGGGCAGCAGCGCCGGGCGGTTCAGGGTTCGTGCCAGGGTGTGGGTGAAGTCGGCATTGCGCACCGGCTCGGGGGTGCAGGCGTTGTAGATGCCTTGGCTGTCAGGGTGGCGCAGCAGGTGGTCGAAGATGGCAATCAGGTCTTGCAGATGAATCCACGGCATCCACTGCTGGCCGCTGCCCAAGCGCCCGCCCAAGCCCCAGCGAAACGGTGGCAGCAGCCGTGCCAACATGCCGCCTTGCGCGGCCAGCACTGGGGCAATGCGCAGCACGGCCACTCTGCTTCCTGCTTGGCTGGCGCGGTGGGCAGCTTGCTCCCAGGCCATGCACAACTCGCTGCCAAAGTCTTGGCTGGCAGCGGGGCTGGATTCGTCCAGCGGCGTATCACCACCGTCGCCATACCAGCCCACGGCTGAGACTGATAGCAACAGACGCACGGGCTGCACCTGGCGTGTCATCCAATCCACCAGCGTTTCTGTTTGCTGGATGCGGCTGCGCCACAGCACATCACGCCGCTCGGCGCTCCAAGGGCGGTCGGCAATGCCTGCACCAGCCAGGTTGACCACCACATCCACTGGGGTAGATCGGCGCAGTGCGGTGAAGTCATCCAACTGGGCAATGCCGCTTGCACCGCTGCATAACGCGGCCACTTGGGCAGGCTGGCGGCTTAATACGGTGAGTTGATGCCCCTGGCTATGCCAGTGCTGGCACAGGGCGCGGCCAATCAGGCCGGTGCCGCCGGTAAGCAGAATGTGCATGGGGTGTTTTCCTTTAATGGCGGGCAGAAGCTAGAGCGGGCGCAGCTTGGGCATGGCTGCGCCACTGGGCTACCAAGCTGGTTAAGGCGGTAAGTGGCTGGCTGGCGGTGATGCCTGGCAGCGGCTTGTCGTACAGAACGGGGCAAGCGCCGCCCACCCAAAGAGCGGTGGCCGCAGGCAGTTGGCGGCGCAAAGCCTGCAACTGCGCCAGCACCGGTGCGCCGCTGTGCGTGGCAGAAAAGCTCAAGGCCACCACATCAGCGCGGTGTGCCTGGGCGGCCTGCAAGACATCGGCCAAGGGGGTGTTCACCCCTAGAGAGATGCAGGCGCAGCCCTCCAAAGCCAGCAGGGCTTGCACCATCAACAACCCTAGGCCATGCTGCTCGGGTGGCAAGGTGGTGAGCAGCACACGCGGACGCGCATCCCCAGCGCTGCTGGGGGCAGCTTGCAAGCCGGTAATGGCCGGGCGCAGCACGCTGGTGAGCACCTCGGTAAACAGGTGCTCTTGAAACACCTCTAAATCCCCTTGCGCCCAGGCATCGGCTACGGCGGTGGTGAGGGGGGCGACCAGCTCCAGCACAAAGCGCTCTAGCCCTTGGCGCATCAGGCCGTAGTGCAGGGCATGGCGCAGGGCTTGGGTATCGTGCTGGTGCAGGGCTTGCAGATAGGGGGTGAAGTCGGGGGCAAAGTCGGCTTCAGTTGCGCCAAGGTTTTGGTTAGTCCTGGACAAATGGGGTGTAGAGGGAATGGCTTGGGCGGTGCTGGCCGGGTGCTGCGCCAGCAAAGCCTCTAGCGCGGCGCTGTCCAGCCCGACGATTTTGCTGGGGCGCAGCCCCCTGACTAGCAAGCGGCCAATCAACTGCAACTGCCGCACTTGCGCGACGGGGTATTGGCGTTTGCCTTGGGCATCGCGTAGGGGTTGGGGGAAGTTATAGCGCCGCTCCCAAATGCGCAAAGTGTCTTTGGCTAGGCCGGTTTCGCGCTCGACAGCGGCAATCGGCAAAGCCGTAGCAGAAGAAAAAGACGATAGCATAAAAAATGGTGGGGAATAGGATTTTGCTTTATTGTCCTAGACAAATCAATTATTGTCCAAGTTGTTTGGTATTTTTCCTATGCCCACCGCCGCTTCTTCTGCTCTGGTTTCTTCCGCCCTGGTCTGGCTGCGTCGCGATTTGCGCTGTGATGACCACGCCGCCCTCTACCACGCGCTGCGCCGCTATCAAAAGGTGTATTGCGCCTTTGTGTTCGATACCGACATTTTGGATGCCCTGCCCAGCCGTGAAGACCGGCGGGTGGATTTCATCCATGCCAGCGTGTTGGAGCTGCACCAGTGCCTACAAGCCCTAGCGGCGCAAAGCGTGGCGCAGGTGGGGCAAACAGGTGCTGGCCTTATCGTGCGCCACGGTGCTGCCGTACCCTGCATCGTGCAACTGGCGCAAGACCTGGGCGTGCAAGTGGTGCTGACCAACCGCGATTACGAACCCGCCGCCATTGCCCGCGACCAGCAGGCCGCCGCCGCTTTGCAGGCTGTGGGCATAGGCTTTAGCGATTACAAAGACCAGGTGCTGCTGGAAAAAAATGAGGTGCTGACCCAGCAAGGCCAGCCCTACAGCGTATTCACGCCCTACAAGCGCAACTGGCTGCAAAAGCTGGATGCCTTCCAACTCAAACCCTATCCCGTACAGTGCTATGCCCACCACTTGGCTGCGCTGCCAGCGGGCGAGCGCCTGCCCAGCCTGCAAGATTTGGGCTTCCACCCCAGCAACCCCAGCAACCTCAGCAGCCTGCCCCTGCCCACAGGCATGAGCGGGGCGCAGCAACTGCTGCATGACTTTGCCCCCCGGCTGGCGGCTTACCGTGAGGCGCGGGACTACCCTGGGCGCAAGGGCGTGTCCTACCTATCCGTGCATCTGCGCTTTGGTACGGTGTCTATTCGGCAAGTGGCGGCGTTGGCGGCACGGCAAGCGGCCACGGGCTGCGAGGGGGCGCAAACCTGGCTGTCAGAACTGGCTTGGCGCGACTTTTATTGCATGATTTTGTGGCACCACCCGCAGGTAGTGACCCAATGCTTCAAGCCCGAATACGATGCCGTGCAATGGGATGATGCCCCCGCGCTGTGGCAAGCGTGGTGCGAGGGGCGCACCGGCTACCCGCTGGTGGATGCCGCCATGCGCCAGCTTTTGCACACCGGCTATATGCACAACCGCCTGCGCATGGTGGTCACCAGCTTCTTGACCAAAGATTTAGGCATCGACTGGCGCAGGGGGGAGCGCTTTTTTGCCCAGCACCTGAATGACTTTGACTTGGCCGCCAACAACGGCGGCTGGCAATGGGCGGCCTCCACGGGCTGCGATGCCCAGCCGTACTTTCGCATCTTTAACCCTATCACCCAATCCAAGAAGTTTGACCCCGAAGGCCGTTTTATTCGCCGCTACTTGCCTGAGCTGGCGCAAGTGCCGGACAAGCACCTGCACTTTCCCGCTGCGATGAAGCCCGCTGAACTGGCCGCTTGCGGCCTGCGCTTGGGGGTGGATTACCCACTGCCCGTGGTGGACCATGCCAGTGCGCGGCAGCGTAGCTTGTGGCGGTTTGCATGTGTGCAAACAAACTGAGCTTAGAGCTTGCCGCTCAACCGCCGATGTAGCTCATCTCAATACGCTTGCGCCCTGGTGGTGTTGTGCCGTCGCTGGCGGCCTCCCCGCTGCCGCCCTGTGCCATCTGCTCGGCGCGGAGTTCTGAGTAGCGGTCTTGGCGCTGCCCCCAGATACCGGCAATGGCGGCGCTCATCTCTTCATCGCTACTGCCATTGCGCAGCAGGCTGCGCAAATCCCAGCCTTGGTGGGCAAATAGGCACAGGTACAACTGCCCCTCGGTAGAAAGCCTGGCGCGATTGCAGGTGCTGCAAAAAGCCTGGGTCACGCTGCTAATTACGCCGACCTCGCCCAGCTGCGGGTCATAGTTGCCCTGTGCATCGGCATAGCCCCAGCGCTGGGCGGTTTCGCCGGGGGCACTGGGTTCCAGCGGCACGAGGGGAAACGCCTCAGCAATTAGGCGCAGCACCTCGGCGGAGGGCAGCACCTCATCCATGCGCCAGCCATTGGTTGCGCCTACATCCATGTATTCGATAAAGCGCAAGGTCATGCCGCTACCGCGAAAGTGACGCGCCATGGGGACGATGTCCGCCACATTGGTGCTGCGCTTAACCACCATATTGACCTTGATATCAGCAAATCCTGCCGCTTGCGCCGCGTCCAGCCCAGCCAGCACCTGCGCCACGGGAAAATCCACATCATTCATGCGGCGGAAAATGGCATCGTCCAGGCTATCGAGGCTCACCGTCAGGCGCGACAGCCCCGCTTGGCGCAGCGCCTTGGCCTTGCGTGCTAGCAAGGAGCCATTGGTGGTCAGGGTAATGTCCAGCGGCTGGCCATTGGGCTGGCGTAGTTGGTGCAGTTGGGCAATCAACTGCTCAATGTTTTTACGCAGCAGCGGCTCGCCCCCAGTCAGGCGAATCTTGCCCACTCCATGCGCCACAAACAGACCTGCCAGGCGCACAATCTCTTCAAAACTGAGCATGGCGCTGTGCGGCAGGTAGCGGTAGTGTTTATCGAATACCTCCTTGGGCATACAGTACGCACAGCGAAAGTTGCAGCGGTCGGTCACGCTGATGCGCAAGTCGCGCAAGGGGCGCTGGCGGGCATCCAAGAGGTGGCCACTAGCGGGCACAACAGCACTAGCGGCCTTGGGGAAGCTGGCGCTGCGCTGTATGTGGCGCAGGTCTAGGAGGGGAATAACGCGCTTTATCAAAAGTGCATATCCACACTAGCACCCACGGCCCAGGAGCGACGGCGCTGCTCCTGCTCTTCCTTGGGCCAGAAGTGGCCTAGGGTGAATTTGCCAATCAGCCAATCTTTATAGACGGGCTGACTCCAACTGGCGCGTACGCCGTAGTCCGATACGTCTGAGCGGTTGGTGCGCCCCTCTGCCAGCAGCTCTATCGAGGCCAGGCGCTGGTTGCCATAGCTTTGGTGCAGCCCTAGGCTACTTTGCCATTCAAAGGTGCTGCTGCGCTGGGTGATGGTGCCGGCATTGCTCCAGCGCAGTAGCAGGCGTGGGGAGAGCTGGCGTTCAAAATCTAGCGCGGTGGTTGAGCCTAGGTGGTCGTGAATCGACCAAAACAGGCTTTCGCGGAAGAACAAGGTGTTGCGCTCGCTCAACGCCCATTGCTTGCGGTAACGCGCTTGGCCGTAGAGCTTCCAGCCGCCATGCACGCCTAGGCGCAAATCAACGCCATCGGCCAAGCCATAGCCCAGCCCGGCGAAGAAGGAGTGGTCTTGATGGCGGTCTTCGCGCTGTAGGAGCTGCTCGCTGGTGAAGCTATCGGGCTGGTCTTTGACCTCTTCGCGCTGATTGTCTCGGCCAATAAAGACGTAGGCTTTGTCCTTGGCGTTGGGCAGGTGGGCTTTGAGGCGAAAGCGCACATTCAGGTCAGAGCCATCGGCTTGCTTCCACAGGTAGCCCAAGCGCAAATAGCCCGAGACTGTTCCGCCGCTGGCTTCAAAAGGGGCATTGCCAAACCAGCTATCTACGGTGCGGGCAATGCCTAAGCCCAGGCCATAGGTGGCGCTGCGTGATTTTTCTAGCCAAGCGATATCACCGCTTGTATCGCCGTTTGCATCGCCGCTGGATGCCTCCTGCGCAGCAGCGGGGGTGAGTAGCCCCGCGCCTAAGCAGCCAAACAGCAAGGCGCAGGTCAAAGAAGAGAGGGGAGCGGTAGGCGTGGGAGTGGGGGAGGAGGGGAGTAAAGCGGCCATACGGATAGTTCTATTACCGGTGTTGGTATGTGGTGGGTTTTTCAGTGTGTAGAAGGGCTAGCTGTTCAAGCCCAAGCCCTAGTCGTTGGGGGCAGCCATAAAGCGATAAAAGTTGCGCAGCATACCGGCAGTTGCGCCCCAGATAAAGCGCTCGGCATGTTGCTGCTCGTCGTGGTAGGGCATGGCAAACCATTCGCGCATCTGGTCTTGCCACAGCACACGGCGGCGCTGGTGGTTGGCGGGGTTAAGGATAAAGTGCAGCGGTACTTCAAAAATCTCAGCCACCTCGACGGGGTTGGGGGTGAGGCGCTGGGGCTGCACTAAAGCCACGACGGGCGTGACTAGGAAGGCCGAGCCAGTGGCGTACACCGGCAAGCTGCCCAGGATTTCGGCGCTGCTCGGCTCTAGGCCGACTTCTTCGTGCGCCTCGCGCAAGGCGGTGGCGGTGGGGCTGGGGTCTTCGGGGTCGGTACGCCCACCGGGTAGGGCTATTTGGCCGGCATGGGTGCTCATCCGGCTGCTGCGCTGGGTGAGCACCAGGGATAAGCCTTGTTCGCGCTGCACCAGGGGCAGGAGTACGGCAGCAGGACGAGGGCTGCAATCGGTGAACAGAGGCTCGCTGCGCAGCTCGGGCTGCCAACTGGGGGGCTGGGCAAAGCGCTGGCGCAAGGCTTGGGCCGTTTGCGCACTGGCGGCAATCGCGGGTAAGTGGCTATCGCACCCCACCAAAGA
>JAHAYB010000307.1 GCA_018384835.1 Comamonas sp. | reverse complement strand
ATGGCGTGGTTCTTCGCGCCCATCATGCACTGCACGCGCTTGCCGTTGAGGCTGGCGCGGTTGTACACATGCGTGCCCACGTGGGTGGAGCCGACAAAGCTAATCGCTTTAATGTCTTTGTGGTCGCAAATGGCGTTGACTGCATCTTCGCCACCGTGGATAACGTTGAGCACACCAGCGGGAATGCCTGCCTCCAGTGCCAATTCGCACAGGCGCATGGTGACCATGGGGTCTTGCTCGGAAGGCTTGAGCACAAAGGTATTACCGGTGGCAATCGCCATCGGGAACATCCACAGCGGAATCATCGCCGGGAAGTTGAACGGCGTAATGCCCGCGCACACGCCCAGCGGTTGCAGCACGGTGTAGGTATCCACGCCACCGGCTACGTTGTTGGCCAGCTCGCCCAGTTGCAGATTGCCAATGGCGCTGGCGTGCTCCACCACTTCCAGGCCACGGAAGACATCGCCTTCCGCATCGGGCAGGGTTTTGCCTTGCTCGGCGGTCAGCAGGGCGGCCAGTTCGCCCATGTTCTCGCGGATGAGCTGTTGCAGCTTGAGGAACACACGGGCGCGGGTGCCAATGGGGGTTTTCTTCCAGGTTTTGAAGGCTTCCTTGGCAGAGGCGACCGCCGCGTTGATTTCATCGGGCGTGGCAAAGGGCACACGCGCCAGCACTTCCTGCGTGGCGGGGTTGACCACATCGCGCCACTGGGTGGTTTGGGATTCGACAAATTCGCCGTTAATCAGCAGTTTGACGGTGGGGGTGCTCATGGGGGCTGTCTCCTGTAGGTGAAATAATCAAGCAAGCCCCTATGTTAGATGTGCAAATTTGCGATAGCAATAGCCATTGGCGCAGTTTTAATTTGCAAAAAAGCACAGGCATACTCGCGCCATGATGCAGGCTATGGATTGGAACCACCTCCGTTTTTTTGCCGCTTTAGCGCGTGCTGGCTCTTTGGCCGGGGCGGCGCGTTTGCTAGAGGTGGAGCACACCACCGTATCGCGGCGTATTCAGGCGCTGGAGCAGCGCATGGGCCAGGCGCTATTTGTGCGCCAAGGCGGGGTGTACCGCCCCACGCAGGCAGGCGAGCAACTACTGCCCGCCGTGCAAGCCATGGAAAAAGCCGTGCGCGGGGTAGAGCAAATTGCCCTGCCCAGCGGCAATGCCGAGGCCGGCCCCGCTGGCCTGGTGCGTGTGGGCGCGACCGAGGGGCTGGGCACACAACTGTTGGCGCAGCCCTTGGCACAACTGACCTTGCAGCACCCCCAGCTCTCGATTGACCTGCTGGCGCTGCCGCGCCTGCTGCACCTGTCGCGGCGCGAGGCGGATATCGTCATCTCCCTAGAGCGCCCCAAGCGCGGCACGGTGATTGTCAGCAAACTGGCCGACTACCACCTTTACTTGTATGGCGAACGCCAATACCTAGCACGCCGCCCGCTGGTGGCCAGCAGCGAGGATTTGCGCCACCACCGCTTTATTCACTACGTGGATGATTTGTTGTTTTCCAAGGAATTGCAGCTTCTGGCGCAACTGCACAAACCCAGCCGCTTTGTGTTTCGCAGCACCAGCATTGCCGCGCAATACGAGGCGGTACGCGCAGGCGCTGGGCTGGCGGTGCTGCCCGCCTTTATTGCCGAGCGTGACCCCACTCTGACGCGGGTGCTGCCCCAGCAGGCGCGGTTTACCCGCACCTTCTGGATGAGCATGCCCCAGGAGGCACGCGGCCAAGCGGCTATTGAAGCGGTATGGCGCTTTTTGAAAGAGGTAGTACGCGAGCGGCAAGGCGTGCTTCTGGGGCAGTCCCAAAACAGTAGGGCTTAGAGCATGTTCACGCCCCCCTGGTGGGGCAGGGCTAGGCGTAGGCTTATTTCAAATCCTCCGCCAGCACGCGAATGATGCGCTGGGCGGCGGCGGTAGTCTCGGGCTGGCCTTGGGCATTGTGTACCTGTACTTGGCTGGCATTGGCCGCTGTTTCGGTAATCACAATCTGGTATTGCTGGGGCTGGGCATCGGCAGATTTTTTGCCGCCAAAGGTGCGTTTGAACCAGCCTTGTTTTTCTGGGTCGCTCATCTCTGGGTTGGGGGCGACGTAGCGCACGTAGTACAGACCTTTGCTGCGGTCGCGGTCTTCTACGGTAAAGCCAGTGCGGTCTAGCGCCACGCCGACACGTCGCCAAGCGCGGTCAAAGGGTTCTTGCATAGCCAGAGTGGGCTGGCCGCTGACCTCGGTAATTTGCAAGTCGGCGGCAACGGGTGCGCCAGCGGCCACAGAAGCGACCAGGGCTTTGGATTCTTCCTCGCTGCTGCCCAGCTTGATCATCAGGCGGCGCAGAAACTCGGTTTCCAACTCAGCGTCAGC
>JAHAYB010000230.1 GCA_018384835.1 Comamonas sp. | reverse complement strand
GACCTGGCCGTAGGGCGCTTTGTCGATAGGCCAGAGTCGGGCAGCTACCGCCTGGGTATGCGCCTGCTGGAGCTGGGTAACCTCGTCAAAGCCCGCCTAAGTGTGCGTGAAACCGCCCTACCCCACATGCGCCTGCTACACAAGCAAATCCAGCAGCCCGTTAACCTTAGCGTGCGCCAGGGTGATGAAATCGTTTATGTCGAACGCGCTTATAGCGAGCGCTCTGGGATGCAAGTGGTACGCGCCATTGGCGGCCATGCGCCCTTGCATCTGACCTCTAACGGCAAACTCTTTCTTTCTTGCGACGATGCCCAGCAAGTACGCGCCTACGCCACCCGCACCGGCCTACCCGGCAACACCCACAACAGCCTGACCGCCCTGCCCAAGCTAGAAAAAGAGCTGGCCATGGCACGCGACAGCGGCATTGCCTACGACAACGAAGAGCTAGAGATGGGCGTGCGCTGCATGGCCGCCGGCATCTACGACGACCAGGCCAAGCTCATCGCCGCCCTCTCCATCTCCGCCCCGGCTGACCGCCTGGACGATGGCTGGCTACCTAAGCTCAAGGCCACGGCCAACCAAATCTCTCAGGCGCTGGGGTATCGGGGACCACTCTATAGTTAAGTAGCTAAGGCCAGTTAAGAATTAAGACTGGTCTGCAACGCCAGTCGCAGCCGCCAACAACTCCCGATAGCTGGCAAAGCTGCCCGCCTTCGGATAGGCCGCCAGCGCTTGCTCCCGACCAAAGCCTGCACTGAACCACCAAAAGCGCACACCTGCGGCTTGGGCGCAGCCTGCATCGGCATGGGTGTCGCCGATAAAGATGGCCTCTTTCGGGCGCACTTGCAGTTGTTCCAAGGTCAGCAGCAGGGGGGCGGCCTCGGGCTTGGCGATGCCATAGGTATCACGCCCGGTGATATGGCTAAAAAACGGTAGCAACCCTGCGGCCTCCAGCCCCCGAATGGCTAGCGCCTGTTTTTTATTAGTGCAGATGGCCAGCGCCAGCCCCTGGCTTTGCGCCCATTGCAGCCACTGCACAGCACCAGCGTAAACCGGCGCGGCCTGCTGTGGCAGAGCGCGATAGCAGGCTTCAAACACCAGCCCTACGGCAGTTACGGTGTCGGGCAGGGGATAGCCTTGCTGGGCAAATACATCGGCAATCAAGCGGTCAGAAGTGCCGTGCATATTCGGCATGGCATGGCCGGGCGGCAGGCCGGGGTAGCCAAAATGCTGCAAGGTCTGGCTGGCGGCCTGCACGATTTGCTGCTCGGTATCCAGCAAGGTGCCATCCATATCGAACACCAGGGCTTTGACGCTCAACCAATCGCTGCACATTTGCAATTGCACCATCTCTACGCCAGTGCCTGCAATAGCTTTTGGTGGATGCCGCCAAAGCCGCCATTGCTCATACACACAATCTGGTCGCCGGGCTGCACAGCGGCCAGCACCTGCTGCACCAGGGTGTCGATATCGCCAGCGGTGTAGCCCGCCTCTTCCAAGGGGGCAAGTGCTTCTTTCGCATCCCAATCAAGACCTGCGGTGTGGCAAAAGGCCAAATCCGCCTCTTTGAGTGACCAGGGCAGTTGCGCCTTCATCGTGCCCAGTTTCATGGTGTTGCTGCGTGGCTCGAACACCGCCAGAATGCGCACCGCTTGGCCGACGCGAGCGCGTAGGCCGTCTAACGTGGTACGGATAGCCGTGGGGTGGTGGGCAAAATCGTCATACACCGTTACGCCGTTGACCGTGCCGCGCAGCTCCATACGGCGGCGCACGTTGTGAAAGCTGGCCAGGGCAGTGCAGGCTTGCTCGGGCGCTACGCCCACATGCTGGGCGGCGGCAATGGCCGCTAGGGCGTTGAGCTGGTTGTGCTCGCCGCTCAAATCCCAGCGTACATGGCCAACTTTTTCGCCACGCAGCAGCACGGCAAAGTCATGGTGCTGGCCTTGGGCGGTGAAGTCGCTAACGGCGCTGCCAAAGCTGCGCTGCTCGCTCCAGCAGCCTTGGTGCAGTACGCGCTGTAAAGGCTCTTCCAAGCCGTTGACAATCACCTGACCGCTGGCCGGTACGCTACGCAGCAGGTGGGCAAACTGGCGTTCAATTGCGGCCAGGTCGGAGAAGATGTCGGCGTGGTCAAATTCCAGATTGTTCAGTACGGCAGTACGCGGGCGGTAATGCACGAATTTGCTGCGCTTGTCGAAAAACGCGGTGTCGTACTCGTCAGCCTCAATCACAAACAGCGGGCGCTCTTGCCCGGTCACTTGTGCCCCTAGGCGGGCAGATACGCCAAAGTCCAGCGGCACGCCGCCCACTAAAAAGCCTGGTTGCAACCCCGCGCATTCCAAAATCCAGGCCAGCATGGAGGTGGTGGTGGTTTTGCCATGCGTCCCCGCTACCGCTAGCACATGGCGGCCTTGCAAAATGTGCTCACTAAGCCACTGTGGGCCGCTGGTGTAGGGCAAGCCCTGATCCAGAATGGCCTCCATCAGGGGGAATTTCGGGCTGCCATCAGCCAAGCGGGCGCGGCTGACGACGTTGCCCACAACAAATAAATCGGGGGGGGAGGGCAGTTGCGCCAACTGCTCGGCGCTATAGCCCTCTATCAGCGCAATACCTAGGGCTTGGAGCTGCTCGCTCATGGGGGGATAGACCCCCGCATCACAACCCGTAACGGTATGCCCCGCTTCCCGCGCTAAGGCGGCCAAGCCACCCATGAATGTGCCGCAAATGCCAAGTATGTGTATGTGCATGGAGGGCGATTCTACGGGGCTTGGGGCGGTGGGTTATCGAACTGAACTTATGCCTGCTCCCAAATATCCTTGACGCTCGATTGCATGGCAGCAAGCTGGTCGGTGGTAAAACTCAGGTTTGTACCTTTTTGGGGTGTCAGTGCCATAATTTGGTCAGTTGTGATTTGCGAGAACTTGCTGTTATCGCTGGTAAATATGGCATCAAATTGTGCTTGCGTCATACCTAGCATAAAGGTATCACTTAAACCAGCAATTTGGCCTGCGGCGATAAACTCTGATTTAATCGCCTGTATTTTGCTATTGTCCCCCTCCCAAGCATTGAGCTGGCTGGCGGTTAAATGGGCAATTTGCTCTTCACCTTGCAGTTGATTGATTTGGGCACTACCCATTGCAGCAAGCTGGCTACTGCTCAAGTGCGTTAATACCTCTTTGGCGATACTGGCAATGGCATCGGTGGCAATTGCATCGATTTGTGTGGTGGTAAGTGCGGCTATTTTATCAGTGCTTGTTTTCCAAGCATTGAGTTTATCTTCACCCATAGCGGCAATCACTTCAACGGACAGGGCGGTAATTTGGCTGCTTGTCAAAGCCCCAACCTGCTCTGTATTGAGCATATTGAGCTGCTCAGAGGTAAAGCCATCACTAATTTGAGCGGCCTTAAAGCCTTGAATCTGCTCGGTAGTCAGCTGCTGGATATGGTCACTACTGAGTACGGAAATATTGGCCGTCCCCATTCCTCCCAGCTGTTTTGCAGACAAGGCGGCAAACTGGTCTGAGCTTAAACGCTCCACTTGGCTGGAGGTCAAGGCCGACATTTGCCCTTCTAGGAAGGCTTGGATTTGCTCTGTACCCAGCCCTGCAAAATTATCCTCACTAAAGACAGCAATCTGGCTAGCTGTCAAGGCTTGGATTTGGCCAGCTACCAGGGCTTGGGCTTGTTCTAAGCTCAGCGCCGTAATTTTTGATTTATCTAATGCTTGAATTTGCTTGCTGTCAATAGCAGCAATGGCCGCTGTGCTCAGCCCTTGCTGGAACTGGTCGGTGCTTAGTTTATTGAAAAAGCCTTTGGCCGATAAATCACCCGCTTGGTCTGGCGTGAGGGCTTGTAAGGCATCGGTACTCAAGCCATGCAGGGCATTGGTTTTCGTAAAACCTTCCAGCGCTTTATAAGAAAGCATACTCATTTGCTGGGTTGTCATACCCTCTAACTGCGCAGCAGTCACCAGTTTAAGGGCGCTGGGTTTGACCTCTGACAAGCTAAATGGGTCTAATGCACTCCACTGTTCAGAGGAAAGAACTGCCATTTGTTTATCGGTAAAGTACGAGGCTTGTTCTTCATCAAAGTTACTGATATGTGCCGTACTGAGGCGAACAAACTGGTCAGTTGTTAAACCACGTACTTGGGTTTTAGATAAGTCAAAAATTCTATCGGCATCCAAAGTGGGTATATCAATAAACTTGATTTGTTTGGCTGAAAATGCTTGGAATTGCTCGTCATCCAGCACATTTAAATCCTCTGCCTCTATCGCGGCAACTTGGTTTACTGTAAAACCTTTGATTTGTTTGATGGTTAGATTTTCTGCCTGCTCGGTGGTTAAACTCTTTATTTGGCTTGCATTCAGCAGTTTAAGCTGTTTGGATTTAAGCTCTACAAAGTCTTCTACCTCAATAGCGGCAATTTGTTCCGTTAGCATAGCGCCCAATTGCTTGGCGGTGAGACCACGCATCTGCTCGACCTCTAAAGCAATAATTTGCTCGCTGGTAAAATGCTTGATTTGCTCAGTAGTAAATTGCTTGAGCTGGGCAATGGTCAAATCCTGAACCTGCTCAATAGAAAGGTTGCTGATTTGGTTGGCCGTTAAGGCTTTGATTTGCTTGGCAGACAATGCTTTTAAGGCTATATCGGTAATACTCTTCAAATCCTCAATTTCCAAGGCTGCGATTTGGCTTGTGCTCAAGCTCCTGACTTGCTTAGCACTCAAGCCAGCGACTTGCTCCGTGGTTAAGGCTTGGATATTTTTCGCACTCAGGCTTTTGATTTGCCCTGATTTTAATGCAGCCAAACTATCCACATCCAGGGCAGCCACTTGGTCAGACTGCATGGCGGCCAGGTGCTTGGCGGTCAGCCCCTTCATTTGCGGCACTTCTAGCGCTGCAATTTGGGAGGTAGTGAGGTTTTTAATTTGCTCAGGTGTAAAAGCCTTGATTTGAGAGACCGAGAGCTGTTCAATTTGCGAGACCTCTAAGCTCTGAATTTGCTCTTTAGTCAGTGCTTTGATTTGTTTGGCCGTCATGGCCTGTATGGCCGAGTCCGAGAGTTTCACCAAGTCTTGCACTTCAATGTTGGCGACCTGTTGTGGTGTCAATGCCCGCATTTGCTTGACATTTAATTCTGCAATTTGGTCGGTAGTCAACCATTTGATTTGCTCGCCGGTGAGTTTTTTTAATTGGCTGGCTGTAAGGCTGCTGATTTTATTGCCCAAGGCTTCTATGTGTGTGCTGCTATTTAATCCTTGCAACTGCTGGGCAGAGAGCTTTTTCACCACCTGCTCATCCAGCGCCCCTACATTCGCACCCAAGGCGGTAATGTGATTTTTGGTCAGCCCCTTGGCCTGAGAGGCTGATAGTTGCCCCAAGTACGTCAGCGCCCCACCGGCAAAGTTATTGGCATCCATCGCGCTGATTTGCTGGGCGCTTAAATAAGTGACATCCAAATTTTGAATATCGCTCGCATCTAGCTGGCTTAGTAGGCTTTGCCCTAGGCCTTTAGCCAGCTTTTCGTCAAGCTGGTTTACGTTGTCGCGGAAATCTTGTACCGTCCAAGATTTTACGTCTTTTAATTTTAAGTCTGACATAGCAACCCTCTTTTCTTAATATCTAATATCTTTACCGAGTATGCTGATACAGCAGCACACAAACACACAAGAACCAGTAGGCACACCAACTAAGCACTATATCGGCTTTTAATGCTCTCACCATTTTATAGATACCAAGAAAAAAATGGTGTTCACTTGGCTTTTTACCCGCTATCCCCTGGCCGTGTTGTAATAGCCGCTATCCCTTAGCCTTGCCATCCTTACCTTGCGCCTAGTGTGCATTGTGCCCACCACCGCACGCAAACCCAGTCCGCTCTTTTAGAATGCGCGGTTTACTTTTGAATTTGTTCTTCCACACTGCTGCGCAGGAGATGCTTTCATGACCGTCCCAACCCAGTCCAACAAGGCCGAGGCCGCTTCCCCCCATGTGATGCCCACCTATGGCCGCTTGCCCATTGCGCTAGAGCGTGGCCAGGGCTGCCGCGTCTGGGACGTTAACGGCAAGGAATACCTGGACGCACTGGCCGGCATTGCCGTCAACACCCTGGGGCACAACCACCCCAAGCTGGTTCCTGCCCTGCAAGAGCAGCTTACCAAGCTGATTCACGTCTCTAACTACTACCACATTCCTAATCAGGAAAAGCTAGCCGCCTTGCTCACGGAGCGCTCCGGCATGAGCAACGCCTTTTTTTGCAGCACCGGCCTAGAGGCCAACGAGGCGGCCATCAAAATCGCCCGCAAATACGGGGTCGATAAGGGCATTGCCAACCCACACATCGTCGTCTATGAGCACGCTTTTCATGGCCGCTCTATCGCCACCATGAGCGCCACTGCCAACCCCAAGGTGCATAGCGGCTTTGGCGCGCTGCTAGAAGGCTTTATCCGCGTTGCCCCCAATGACTTTGCCGCACTAGAGGCCGCCACCGCTGGGCGCAACGATGTTGTGGCCATCATGATGGAACCCGTGCAAGGCGAAGGCGGCCTGCACCCCATGCGCAACGACTACATGCAGCAAGTACGCGCCCTGTGCGATGCCAAAGGCTGGCTGCTGATGTTTGACGAGGTGCAATCGGGCATGGGGCGCACCGGCAAATGGTTTGCCCACCAGTGGGCAGGCATTACCCCAGATGTCATGACCTTGGCCAAGGGCCTTGGCGCAGGCGTACCCGTGGGCGCAGTGCTGGCGCATGGCGCGGCGGCGCAAGTGCTGCAAGCGGGCAACCACGGCTCCACCTTTGGCGGCAACCCCTTATCCATGCGCGCTGGTGTAGAAACCATCCGCATCATGGAAGAAGACCACCTGCTAGCCAACACCGTTGAAGTGGGCGATTACCTGAAAACCCAGCTCAAAACCGCTCTGGGCAGCACCGCCGGCGTGGTCGATATTCGCGGCCAAGGCTTGATTATTGGCATTGAGCTGAACAAGCCCTGCGGCGTGTTACTTCAGCAAGCGGCGGATGCTGGCTTGCTCCTGAACGTTACCGCCGATACCGTGGTGCGCCTGGTTCCCCCCTTAATTTTGAGCCGCGCCGAAGCCGATGAAATCGTGCAACGCCTCGCCCCGCTGATTCAAGCCTTCCTGCAACAAGAGTAAGCAGCCTATGTC
>JAHAYB010000291.1 GCA_018384835.1 Comamonas sp. | reverse complement strand
GCGAAACACCTCAGAAAGCGTCAACTCTTCTTCGAGAACAATTTTTTAAGCTCATGGCGCATGTGCTTAGGCATGTTGAAAATCACCCGCACCTCTCCACTCGGTGGTGCGGATGAACGGCTAGCTCTGGGTTCAGCTTTTTCTGCCTCTGCGAATGCCTTAGCTGTGTGGGCTTTGCTCTGTACTGGCTTTGGTTTGAGTATGCTCATTCCGCCAATATATATTGCTATGTGTTCATATGCATGGCGATTTCCGCCAGAAGCTCCACCAGCTCAGTTTTCGCAGCCTTGTCCCCCACTTCGGCCACAGTCAACCCTTCGCCCATTGCATCTGGATAGGCCACGCGCAAGGCAAGCGCACTCACCATGATGGGTAAGCCAAGCTCTTTGGCTGCCATCGCTGAAAGCTCACGTGCAGACTTCGTGTTGGCTCTGAAGCGCGTCCAGACCACACGGGCATCCACCGGGCCAACCTTGCGCGCCTCTTCTACCAGCGCCACCACATCGGAGCTGGCCCAAAGCTCAGGCAGTGATGCACCGACTGGCACCAAGGCAAGATCAGCCAGCACCAACGCAGCACGGGTTATCTCTGCGATTCGAGGCGGACAATCAATGACGATGAAATCTGCGCCTGCATGCTCCTGCGCCTTGGCAATGAGTTCGGCATGAGAAGCTGCCGTATCCAGCACCAAACGCTCCACCAGTTCACCACCGCGCAACTCTTGCCGCACGGCATACCAACTAGCCGATGTGCCTTGCGGCATGTCGCAGTCCAGCAGCACCACATGCCCGCGCTTCGACAGTTCGCCTGCAATGTTTGTTGAAAGCGTGCTGCGGCCTGCGCCACCTTTGACCTGAACAATGCTAATGATTTTTGCCATGGCGCGATTGTGTCCTAGCCACTCACACATAGGCTGCCACAGGCAGGCAGCGCCACATTGAGCGCCCCAAAAAACACGGTGGGAACGGAGTTGCCACTCGCCCATTCTTTCCCTCAAAGCCACGCCCAGCCATGAAGTACGGCGCAAGCTAAGAGCAGACCATTCCAACCGCTTTAGGTCATGGCATTGGGCGCCTTAACCGGGTTAATTTGACTTGTTCTTAGAGAAGAAAAGCACTCAAAACCATGCGCTATCGCTCATGCTAAGAACGTACTTAACCCGGTTAATTTTGTTTTCTCTTGGCTACTAGGCACTTGTTGAACCGTGCTCTTTGCTTGTGCCTTCGATGGTCTTAACCGGGTTAATTTGGCTTTTCCTAACGTGGAGTGACCGAGCACCACCTCATCATCATCCATTGCCAAATCTACCCTTCCGGGCCTTCGGGCCGGAGGCTTCGCCATTAGTAGTACGGAGGGACTTGTCTCACGCATTTGGTTTGCCTGCGCGGTACCAGGAAGCGCGGCTCATACCAAGGGCTTCCCAAGGCTTGGCGCGGCTGATTGAGTTGGCCTCGTACTCCGCACGCTCCACAGCCCCAGCAGCCCTGCGGCGTTCTGTGTCCCGCTTGGCGTCCCGTGCTTTGGCTTCGTCCGTGCTGACGATGGTTTTAAGTTGCTTCTGCTCTTGGTCGGTGATGCCGAAAAGGTTTATCAGCGTGATTCGATCTACTCACATACCTAGCCTTGCTTCGTAGCACTGGTGGTGAGTCACTCTGTAAGTTGTCCTAGCTTTTTGGGCTTAGAAGAATAAAACAGCGCCACTCCTGCGGTGGTCTCTGCCACATAGGGATCTTGGTACTTCTCGCCAGCCTCTTCCAAAACATCAGCCCATTTGCTTTTGATATCTCGCCAAGGAGCCTTAGCAATGCGCTCTATTGAGTACCAGTAATAGATCTCCGGCCAAGCAATGAAAGTTACCCCTTTTGTGAAAAGGTCGTCCAGCCTAGAGAGCAGTTGTTCTTGATGACGTTTGTTCATTTTTAGTGTAGAGTTAAAAAAATAAGGTGGTCTTATTTTTTTTAGAGTTGTGTTAATTTTAGAATTGGAGCATCACAAATGTCGCAGTTTTACTCTGGTCTTCTGGACTTCGACGATGACATCTTGACTGTGAAGCGCTTAGCTATTGTGGGTGACAAAGAAGCGGTACTTGACGCAACACTTACTTGGAATGGTGCTCCTTGGTCCTTCCAAGCTCGTGCGAAAGCGTTGCCGACCTCTGCTGATACTTTCATTTTTAAGGCACATTGCAGAGACATGTCCACTGGGCGACCTGGATACACCTCATCAACAGAATCGAGCCTTCGCCTGCAAGTTACGGTTGAAGATGATGAACTGGAAGTTAATGGTGTGTGGCAGGAAGGCAATGATCCTGAACTTTACGAAGTCGGTGGTTTGTTAGAACTAATGCAATGAGCAAGCAATCTGCACGAGAGCGTGGGATTGCTAATCCGAGGCCCCAAGGATTAGGTCTTTTTGCGTCCAGCTCCCGATAAATCTTGCTTATCGGGGGGAGATTTTTTGACCGAGTACTCCCCACTTCTTAAGAAGTAGAAACCGCCAAAGGTAAATCTCTAGCCTCAGTTTTTCCCCATATGGCGAATCGCTTCGTACGACAAAATTTTCCATCGTGAGTCATGAATCACTCTGAAGTTATTGATTGCGTGACGCATATCAAAGTCCTCGAAATAGGTGTAGAGAGAAGCTCACATGCTTCGCATGTGCTGCCAAACGTGCCATACGTACGTGTCTTGTCTCTACCGAATCAGGACTATAAAAATGATGAAGAGATAGAAAAAATACTGGCAGACACGAACTTACTGTTCATTGCTACTGATATCACCGATTCCGTTAACCAGCTCAACGTCGAGCGCGTAGTAAGCGCAGCAAAAGCAAGGCGAGTACTCGTGGTGGGTGTAGCGGTGCATTGCGGCCCAGAGTCTCCGGAGCGAATGCTGCAGACTTGGAGCGCTACCGTGGATACATTGTTAGTGAGTGAGCCTGACAAGTTGTATACGCACCTGCGAACAGCGGCTTCCGAAATAGCAGCTATCGTCAATGAGTACGGTCATGTGAACGTTGATTTTGAAGATGTACGGAGCATCCTCAGTATGAGTGGCGTGGTTCGTCTGGGCACTAGCGCCGCTGCAGGTCCAGATCGAGCACAGCGTGCGGCGCTGAATGCGATACAAGACCTCAATCTGACGCAGGCGAAAGGTTTAATCGTGCTGTTGTCAGGTGCTAAGGGTAGCCTCAGATTGTCGGAGTCTCGTCAAGCTATGACCACTATCAACTCCAATTTGCCAGAGTCTGCTCATTTGATCTTTGGTGCTGCCTACGACGACAGCCTAGGTGATCAGCTTCGAGTGACAGTTTTGGTATCTGGTTTACCTTATCCCTGTCGCGCTTAATCCTGTACGCCCTCCCGCGTGGGGGACTACCGCATCATCACCAACATCGAAGATGGCGTGATGCGGATTTTGGTGTTGAAGGTAGGCAACCGCCGTGAGGTTTATCGCGGTTAAGTAAATGATCTTTTACTCATGTGAGTAAAAGATCATTTGAGGTGTAGCTCCATTGCCTGCTGAATCAGCTCCTTGAGAGACAAGCCGCGCTTGATAGCTTCCATGCGCCAGTGTTGGCGAGTATCTTTTTCAACTTCAATATTGACGCGCACCAGTTCTGCTTGAGAAGGCTTCGTGACTTCTTTTACAGGGACGCTATCGCGCACTTTGTTCAATGGTTTAACAGTTAAAGCCATTTTGCTTCCTTGAGTTCTTGAACGACTGCCTGTACCTCTTCTTTGGCTTTGGCATCGCTGTAGTCGAGCACGGACTGTCCATCCGTCATGGCGGTGGCAAACACGGCTCTATTGCCTAGAGATGTCTCCAGTTTTTCAATTCCTTCGTAGGTGCTCCATTCACCGCTTTTGACGAGCTTGGAAAGCTTTGTCGCTCCGCTGGTTCGGTTGACCAGGAATGCAGCATCAATCTCTCCTCCCATTTCTCTTTTAGCCTGAATGAGTTTGACGGCTGCACCACTAGCCCAAAGATCAGCCCCTGATGGTTGAATCACCAGCAGAGCAACGTGCGATGCACGAACAATCGCTGCGCTCATGGACTCGGCTTTGGCAGGGCTGTCGATGATGGCGATTTCTGCATTGATGCCATTGAGCGAAGAAGCCAGCATCTGAGGTCGATCGACGCCAAGCACCGGAGGAAGGTCTGCATCCTCGGGACTGGCATCGCGCCAGTCGCGTGCCGTGCCTTGTGGATCACAGTCCAAGAGCACTACACGCTTTCCCTGTCTATGTAGAGCAGTGGCCAAGTTGGTAGCCACCGTACTTTTTCCAGTCCCACCCTTTTCATTGAGCACTGAGATGATCTTCATGATTTCAAGTGAGTATATGATTTAAGAATCATATACTTCAATACTCATTTGAGTTAAGCATTATTTGATTGATGATGTGTGCACTCTTTTAGACAGGCACAAAAAAAGCACCTGCGTGGGTGCTATGGATGTACTGCCTGTTGGTGTCCACATTGCATGTGGTTAAACTGAGTGCACAAAAGAAAACACCCCCCTGTACTTTGGACGGTCTAGGGAGGTGTGCAGCCAGTCAGG
>JAHAYB010000288.1 GCA_018384835.1 Comamonas sp. | reverse complement strand
GGTCTATACCGCCGCGAGCGCTTTCCCCTGCCTATGGCGGCATTGCGTGAGGCGATTTTGAATGCCGTCGTGCATAAAGATTACGCCAGCGGCATTCCGATCCAAATCAGCGTCTATGCAGACAAACTGATGGTGTGGAACCCCGGCCAATTGCCCGATGACTGGACGCTGGATAAGCTGATGACCAAACACGCCTCGCGCCCATTCAACCCCGACATTGCCAGCGCATTCTTTCGCGCAGGCTTGATTGAAGCCTGGGGCCGAGGCATTGAGCGCATCATTGAAGCTTGCCAACAAGAAAACTACCCCACGCCCCAGTGGCAGGTGGAGCCTGGGGGGCTGTGGGTGGTGTTTGGGTTAGAAATAGCTCGACAAAGGGATGATGTCGGTATAGGTGGGGGAGTAAATGAGGGAGTAAATGAGGGGGTAAAAAGCCTACTCATCCTCATAGAACAGCACCCCGGTCAGCGCACCCCATTTTTTGCACAGCAGATGAATACCTCGGTAAAAAACATTGAGCGCTGGCTTAAAACCTTGCGTGAGCAGGCATTGGTGGAGTTTCGAGGAGCGCCGAAAACTGGTGGGTACTTTGTGCGAGAACAAGATAAATAACCCAGCGATCAGAAAAGTGGATGTGACTCGTAACTTTGGTAAGTGCTGTGCTTGTGAGACATGGATGCAGTGCCATGACAGCGGTGTAAAGGATGCTGCACAGTGATTAAACAGTTACGTGCTTTATCTCATTGGCGGCCAGGAGCGCTAGCACGTCAGGGTGGCGCACTGCTTGGCTGGATGTTGCTACGCGCACTTGCGCAAGTGGCCACCATCGTATTGCTTGCGCGGGTGCTAAGTGGGCAGACCTACGGCGAATTTGTAGCCGTCATTGCCGTTGCCGGTTTTGCTACACCTCTGGTGGGCTTGGGGCTTGCCCATATGGTGCTACGCAATGCAGCGCGTGACCCAGCGGCAGCCCCGTGGTATCTCAGGCGTGCGCTCCTTGCATGGGGCTGGACGATTGTGCCGCTTGCAGTTGCGGCGGTTTGCCTTGCCTTGCTGCTGCTGCCCAAGGGCTTGCCGGTCATCGCCGTAGGGGCTGCCGTTACTGTCGAACTGCTGGCCGCGTCGCTTACTGAGCTGGCTGCACGGTATCGGCAGGCGCAACACAGACCGCATAGTTATGGCTTCATCAATGCTGGCCTGCCCATGATTCGTCTGCTTGCCCTTGGCTTGTTAGTCATCATTGCCCAATCTATTGACATTGCCACCCTGCTCTGGACTTATACGGCTACCAGCCTAGGCTATCTGGCACTGCTGTGGCCAGTTGTGCGCCCCGCGCCAACAAGCACTATAGCCTCAGCCGCCGAAGCTATGCCCCTCACCAGCGGCTTGCCTTTCAGCACCTCGGCGCTGGCTATGCGCTTGCAGGGTGAATTCAACAAGCCCGTTCTGGCTCATGCTGGCTTTGGCCTTGCCGGCACCTATAACATCGCACAGCGGGCTGTGGATATGGCTAGTCTTCCCTTGCTGGCGTTGCAGGAAGCATTGTGGCCTAGGCTATACGCACAAAAAAAACCGCTGCAGCAACTACGTCGAACTGGTGCAGCTTTGCTTTTGCTTGCCGCCGGAATGGGAGGGCTGATCTGGCTGCTGGCCCCCCTGCTTCCGGTTCTTGTGGGTGCTCAGTATGCGGATGCCATCCACGTTCTACGCCTATTAGCTTGGCTGCCGCTGCTGCAGGTGGGGCGTGCGCTGCTCAACTTCCATGCCATCCATCACGGGTATATGCATCACATTAGTTGGGCCTGTGGTATTGGTGCTGTCATAGGCATTTTTGGCGTTGCTGCACTGGTACCCACTTATGGTATGACAGGAGCCGTATGTGCTAGCTACATTGGTGAGGCCACGATGTGCGTGGTACTACTGCTTGCAGCGCTACGCACGGCTCGCTGAGAGCGTAATGCTGAGAGATCTTCATGCACCTTCCTGATTTCATCCGCAACTCGAAAACGCTGCGCTGGCCGCTGCTAGCCGCAAGCAAGTTGCTATTCACACCTCTTCGTTCCGGTCCTCAGCTTCTGCGGCGAGCCGCCTATGACGCTATGCCGACCCCCTATCTTGTTACAGGCAATCCGGAGCATTTCGTCGTATCAACTGCTGACAAGGTAATCGGTCGTGAGGTATTCCTGCATGGCGAGTTCGATTTCAATAAGCTGCTGACTGCCTTGGCTATTTTGGAGCGTGAAGGGTTGCCCCGCCCTGCCCACTTGATTGATGTGGGAGCCAATATTGGCACCATTACCATCCCAGCGATCAAACGTGGGCTGATGCAGACCGCTACAGCCATTGAGCCGCACCCAGACAATCTCCGCCTGCTGCGTGCCAATCTAGCCCTAAACGGTATTGATGACCGGGTGGCAGTGCTGGCGCAAGCCGTAGGAGACGTTTCTAACACCACCTTGCATCTACAGGAATCAGCCACCAATAGCGGTAATCATGCCATTGCCGATCAAGGTATCCCGGTGAAATCATCGCGACTGGATGATTTAGCAGATATGTTCCCTGAGCAGTGCTTGCTGTGGATGGATATCGAAGGCTATGAGGGACATGCACTCAAAGGAGCAACTAATTTGCTTGCAAAGGGTACTCCAGTGGTGTGTGAATTCAATTCTGCTTACTTGAAACAAACCCAAGGCTTATTACTACTAAAGAATGCGCTAGAAGGATTTTCTTTTTTTGATTTAAAGAGTTCATTACCAAACAAAATCACCCTTGAGGATGTAGAAAGAAATTACCCTGGTGGTGATAATTTTACCGATATTCTCGCAATAAGGATATT
>JAHAYB010000283.1 GCA_018384835.1 Comamonas sp. | reverse complement strand
CTGCCGTCTTCCAGCACAAAAAACTCCACGCAGAGCACACCGACATAATCCAGCCCCTCGGCCACGGACTGGGCAGCGGCCAAGGCTTGCACGGCTTGCTGGGCGGGGATGTTGCTGGGATAAACCTCGGTCACGGCCAGAATGCCGTCGCGGTGCAGGTTGCGCTGCACGGGCAGATGTACCACCGTGCCGTCCTGCCCCCGCGCCACGATGACGGAGCATTCATGCGCCAGCGGCAGCATTTTTTCTAGCACACAGGCTACGCGCCCTAGCTCGTCCCAGGCGGCGGCTAGCTCGGCGGGGGTGGTGACGCGCACTTGCCCCTTGCCGTCATAGCCCAGGCGGGCGGTTTTGAGGATGCCGGGCAGTAAATCAGCGCTCTTGGCTTGGGCTTGCGCCAGTTGCTCGGGCGTTTCAATCACCGCGTGGGGGGCAACCGGTACGCCGCAGCGCACAAAGTGGGCTTTTTCTGCTGCGCGGTCTTGGGCAATCGCTACGCAGCGCCCAGCGGGGGAGACGGGCAGGCGCTCGGCCAGCGTATCCAGCGCCGCAGCGGGCACGTTTTCAAACTCGGTGGTGACGGCGGCGCAGTGGCTGGCTAGGGCGGCCAGGCCGTCGGCATCGTTATAAGCGCTGTGAATGTGTTGATGGCTAATCAGGCCGGCGGGGCTGCTGGCATCGGCATCGAGTACGGCGGTGAAGTAGCCCATGGCCTGCGCAGCGTGGGCAAACATGCGCCCTAGCTGGCCGCCGCCCAGTACGCCCAGGGTTGCGCCGGGCAGGATGGGGGCGCTGGTATTGCTGCTGGTGCTGGCGCTCATGCGTTGACTGGCAGGTGCATGGCACGTGCCGCCTCGGTTTGCTCGGCGCGAAAGGCTTCTAGCTGGGTGCGCAGCGCGGGGTTTTCATTGGCGAGCAAGGCCACAGCAAACAGGGCGGCGTTGGCAGCACCGGCCTGACCAATGGCAAAGGTGGCAACCGGAATGCCCTTGGGCATTTGCACAATGCTGTGCAGCGAATCCACGCCCTGCAAATGGCGGCTAGCCACGGGCACACCCAGCACGGGCACAGTGGTTTTGGCGGCAATCATGCCGGGCAGGTGGGCAGCGCCGCCCGCGCCCGCAATGATGGCTTTCAGGCCGCGTTGAGCCGCAGTCTCGGCGTAGCGGAACATATCGTCAGGCATCCGGTGGGCGGAGACGACTTGCGCCTCAAACGCCACGCCAAATTGTTGGAGGATGGCTACGGCGTGTTGCATGGTGTCCCAGTCGCTGGAGGAGCCCATGACAACGCCTACTTGTAAATTGGTTTGCATAATTTGCTAGGAAACGGGGAAATAGGGAAAAAATCAGTTCAGCGCCATGCTGAGTTTGCGGCGGTAGCTGTTGATAAGGGCAGTAGCCTCATCCTGTGCGGCGGCGTTTTTGCCCAGCAGCTCAATGCCGCCTGCGCTCTGGCCGGGAGTGGCCGCAGCGGCCTTGGGCTTGGCAGGGGTGAGCAGTTCCAGAATGGCAACGAATAGCTTGCGGGCGGCCTGCTCGTTCCAGGTTTTGTCGCGCATGATGATTTCTAGCAGCTCGTCCATGCTGGCCGTCCATTGCTCAAAAGCGGCGAGCCACTGCGCCTTGGCAAAGCGGCTGTCAAAGTCGCGGGGTGCTGCGGCTATGGCAGCGTCCAGCGCGGCAATCGCGGCTTCTGGCTGGTTAGCCTGCGGGCTTTGCTGCACGGTGGCCAGGCATTGCAGCCATTCTTGCAAGGCGGTAAAGCGCAAAGCCTGGGGAATGCGCTTGAGCGGCTCGTGCAGCAGCTCGGCGGCGCTGGCTAGGTCGCCCTGGCGCAGCAGCAAGCGGGCGTAGTCAAAGCGGGCATCGTCATTGCTGGGGTCGGTGTTGAAGGCGTGTGCCAGCTTTTCCAGCGCTGAGGCGGTGTCGCCACTGGCTAGCAGGGCTTGGGCTTCTTCGGCTTCGGCCTCGGCTTGCAGTGCGTCTTCGCTGGGCAGGTGTTTATCTAAAAACTGGCGCACCTGGCCTTCAGTCTGTGCGCCCATAAAGCCATCCACGGGCTGGCCGTTAATCATCAGCACACAGGTGGGTACGCTGCGCACACCAAACATGGCGGCCACTTGCTGGTTGCTGTCCACATCGACCTTGGCCAAGATGAAGCGGCCTGCGTACTCCGCCTCTAGCTTTTCTAGCGTGGGAACCAGGGTTTGGCAGGGGCCGCACCAGGTCGCCCAGAAATCGACCAGCACGGGGGTGGTCATGGAGGCGGTAATCACCTGGGCTTCAAAATTCTCGGGGGTGATGTCAATCATGGT
>JAHAYB010000225.1 GCA_018384835.1 Comamonas sp. | reverse complement strand
TTCCAGCGCAATTTGTGCGTAGGCCGCCGCGCCGCCCATAAAGCGCAGTTGCTTGCGGTCAAGACGCGCTTCTAAATCAATCTTGGGTACACCGGCCACTTGGCTGCGTAGCCCCATTGCCGTCATTTCTTCAACAGCTTGGATGCCGCTGGTGCCGGCGCGTAAGGCCGCTTCGACGCTCTCTAAATCGTTACCGATGCACGAGACAATGCCCGCACCCGTAATCACAACGCGGCGTTGTTGTTGTGGTTGATTCATGCCATTGATGCCATTCATGCCAAGCCTCCGGGTTTATCGCCTTCGCGCAGGAACAGCCCTACGCGCAAGTCGTTACAGACATAAATTTCCTTGCCATCGGCCAGCAGACGCGCATCGCCAATAGCCATACATAGCTTGCGTTTAATCACGCGCTTGATGTCGATTTCGTACTTCACCAGCTTCACGTCAGGCCCGACTTCGCCGGTGAATTTGACCTCGCCAGCGCCCAGAGCGCGGCCTCTGCCGGGCAGACGCAGCCAAGTCAGGTAAAAGCCGATGAGTTGCCACATGGCATCCAGCCCCAAGCAGCCGGGCATGACGGGGTCGCTTTGAAAGTGGCAATCAAAAAACCACAGATTGGGCTTGACATCCAACTCCGCCTCAATGCGCCCCAAGCCGTGTGCGCCGCCGTTGTCATCAATATGGGTGATGCGGTCAAACATCAGCATGGGCGGCAGCGGCAGACGGCCACTATCGGGGTTGAACAAACGACCTTCGCCCGAGGCAATGAGCTGGTCATAGGAAAAAGATTCTTCGGCCATAGTGGGGGAGCTTTCTTATCAATGAAGTAGGAAGGGGCAGGAGGCAAGCGCTGCGTTGTGCATGGCTGGGTACTCGCCAGCAGCCAATGGCGGGCAGTTTAATAGATGTCTGCCACCACCCCAGGCGTGGGCATCCTTAGAATACCGCCTCTTATGAGCAACTTCGCTGCCCCTTCTGCCCCTTTCGCCCCTGCTATTGCTTCTGCCTCTTTTGTCCCCTCAGCAGTCGCTGTCGCCTCTGTCGCCTCTGCGCCACGCGCTCCCGCCCCACGCGCCCCGGCTTTAGCGCGACGCAGCATCCAAGACCTGCCCGATGAACTCATCAGCCAGATTGCCGCTGGCGAGGTGGTAGAGCGCCCCGCCTCCGTAGTGCGCGAGCTGGTGGATAACGCCCTGGATGCCGGAGCCAGCGAAATTACCGTGCGCCTGCTCGCTGGCGGTGTGCGCCTGATTAGCGTGGAAGACAACGGCTGCGGCATCCCCCCCGAAGAGCTGCCCGTGGCGCTGCGCCGCCACGCCACCAGCAAAATTCGCGACCTGCAAGAGCTGGAAGGCGTGGCCACCATGGGCTTTCGGGGCGAGGCGCTGGCGGCCATTGCCTCGGTCTCGCAAACCAGCATTCTTTCGCGCACGGCAGACGGTGATAGCGCCTGGCTACTCGATGCCCGCAGTGGCGAGCTGCGCCGCGCCGCCCGCGCCCAGGGCACAACGCTGGAGGTGAAAGAGCTGTTCTTCTCCACCCCCGCACGGCGCAAATTCCTCAAAACCGATGCCACCGAGCTAGCGCACTGCGTAGAAAGCCTGCGCCGCCACGCCCTGGCTCGCCCCGATGTGGGCTTTGCCCTGTGGCACGAGGGCAAGCTGCACGCCCAATGGCGCTGCCTGCCTGCTGACACCGCGCCCGCGCAAGCCCTGGCGCGTCGCTTGGCCGATGTGCTGGGCGCGGCCTTTGTAGAAAACAGCCTGCCCTTTGAGCACCGCAGCGCCGATTTGGGCGGCATCACCGTCTATGGTCGCGCTGGCCTGCCTGATGCGGCTCGCCCGCGTGCCGACCAGCAATACAGCTACGTCAATGGCCGCTATGTGCGCGATAAAGTCATCAGCCACGCCGCCAAGGCCGCTTATGAAGATGTGTTGCACGGCCACAAACAGCCCATCTACGCCCTGTATATCGAGGTGGACCCGCTGCGCGTGGATGCCAACGTCCACCCCACCAAAATAGAAGTGCGCTTTCGCGATAGCCGCGCCATTCATCAGGCCATTAAACACGCGATGGAAGATGCGCTGGCCGCCCCCCGTGCCCAGGCGTTGGCGGCCACCGCTGCCGCTGTAGATGTAGCAACTGGGGCAACTACGGCAACAACTGACGCAGCTTTAACCACCGTAACCGCTGCAACCCCCAGCGCTGCACGGCAACCCCAGCGCCAGCAAATGCCCATGCCCCTGCCCATGCCCTTGGGCGCGGCGGCTCCTTTAAGCGCCCAGCAACTGCGCCAGCTTTGGCAGCCCCTGCGGGATAAAGCGCCTGCGCCTGAGCAAGTGCAGGAAGCACCTTTGCCCTTCACCCCTGCCATCCCTGCTACCTCCGCACCTGCGGCAAGCGCAGTCTCGGCTGCTGCCCCCGCCTCTCACGAGGCTTGGCCACTGGGGCGAGCCGTAGCGCAAATCCACGGCGTCTATATCCTGGCGGAAAACGCCCAGGGGCTAGTGATTGTCGATATGCACGCCGCCCACGAGCGCATTGTGTATGAGCGCCTTAAAACCCAACTGGGGCAGAACCAGCCCATTAGCAGCCAGCCCCTGCTTATCCCCGCCACCTTTGCCGCCACGCCGCTGGAAGTCGCCACTGCCGAAGCCCACCACACCAGCTTGCAGCAATTGGGGTTGGAGATAGCGCCGCTCTCGCCCCACACCTTGGCGATTCGTGCTGTGCCCGCCGTGCTGGCGCAAGGCGATGCCACTGCCCTAGCGCGGCAAGTGCTGGCCGAATTGCAGCAGCACGAGGCCAGCGCCTTGGTCGATCGTGCGCGTGACGACATCCTGGCCAGCATGGCTTGCCACGGCGCAGTCCGCGCCAACCGCCGCCTGAGCCTGGAAGAAATGAACGCCCTGCTGCGCCAGATGGAGCACACCCAGCGCTCTGACCAATGCAACCATGGCCGCCCTACCTGGCGGCAACTGGATATGAACGCCCTGGATGCCCTGTTCCTGCGCGGGCGCTGATGCTCAAAGCCATCCCGCTACCTCACGCCCCACTGCCTGCCCCCCATTGCCCTACGCCTGCTACCGCCCATGACCTTGCCCACCCCCGTCCACCCCTTTCCCCGCTCTGGGATTGACCTCACCCCGTTTCTGGCACGGCTGCGCCAAATGCTGGAGCAGTTCTCGCCCACCGAGAAAAAACTCGCGCTGGAAATTCTTGATACCCCCATCCACCTAGGCAGCTATAGCGCGAGCGAGCTGGCGGAAATCACCGGCATCTCCAACGCCACCATCACCCGCTTTGTGCGCCGCCTGGGCTACCCCAGCTATGAACATGCCCGTCGCCAAGCACGGCTAGAGGCCGATGCCGCAGGCAAGCTCCCCCTGCCCCCCGCCGCCCAGGCCCGCGCCAATGCCCCCAACCGCCAAGCGCTGTGGCAAGAGGTGCAAACCAAGCTACACGCCTCGCTAATGCAAATTCCCGCCAGCACCATGGATAACCTGGCTGCCGCCTTGCACCGCGCCCCCCGCGTGCTCTGCCTGGGGCTGGGCGCGAACCACCTGCTGGCCCAGCACATGGTCTGGCTGCTGCAAGAAGGGCTGGACAAACACTGCCAAGCTGGCCCCGCTGCTGGGCAAACCGTTGCCCAAGCCTGTACCGTGCTGGGGCGTGGCGATATGTTGGTGCTCTTTGCCCTGGGCGGTATCGACGAGCTACTACTGCCCCTGTGCGAGGCCATGCGCCAAGCCGGTATCCACCTGCTGTGCATGACCGACAGCACCAGCCCTGCCCCCACCAGCGACTGGCTGCTGCGCTGCCAGCACCGCCCCCATGCCCCCGTGCTAGAGGTGCTGACCGATACCAGCGCCGCCCACAGCATGGTCTATGGCCTGGTGGCGCACGCCGTGCAATGGGGAGCGAAGCCGTTTGAGTTGGAGTAGCAGGGGCACCAAGGTGCAGCCACAGCGCCCTGTTTGAGCGGCAATCAGTGCAAAACTGACCGTATATTTTTTGCATGACTTGATGCTTTTTCTGCATAATCAACCCCTGCTCTGCATCTGTTCACCCTTGATTTTTTTGAAAGCACGCCGCCATGCACTACGCCTCTTTCAACCAGTTTCTACAAGCCCTGGCCAGCCGCAACCCTGGGCAACCGGAATTTCTGCAAGCCGTCAGCGAGGTCATGGAAAGCCTGTGGCCTTTTGTGCAGCAAAACCCTCGCTACGCCCAAGATGGTTTGCTAGAGCGCCTGGTGGAGCCAGAGCGGGTAGTGCAATTTCGCGTCTGCTGGCATGACGACCAGGGGCAGGTGCGCGTCAACCGAGGCTGGCGCGTGCAGCACAGCATGGCTATTGGCCCGTACAAGGGCGGGCTGCGCTTTCACCCCTCGGTCACGCCCTCGGTGCTGAAGTTTCTGGCCTTTGAGCAAACCCTGAAAAACGCCCTCACCGGCCTGCCCATGGGCGGGGCCAAGGGCGGTTCAGACTTTGACCCCAAGGGTAAAAGCCAGGGCGAGGTGATGCGCTTTTGCCAGGCATTTGCCAGCGAGCTATTTCGCCATGTCGGCCCTGATACCGATGTGCCTGCAGGCGATATTGGCGTAGGCGGGCGCGAAATTGGCTTTATCGCCGGAATGCACAAAAAGCTCACCAACAGCGCCGCCTGCACCTTTACCGGCAAGGGGCTGGCCTATGGCGGCTCCCTCATGCGCCCCGAGGCCACGGGCTACGGAACCACTTACTTCGCCCAGGAAATGCTGGCCACGCGCAGCCAGGGGCTAGAGGGGATGCGAGTGAGCATCTCCGGCGCGGGCAATGTGGCGCAATACGCGGTGGAAAAAGCCCTGCAACTGGGCGCAAAGGTGCTCACCGTCTCAGACAGCGGCGGTACGGTGTATGACCCCGATGGCTTCACCGCTGAAAAACTAGCCATCCTGATGGACATCAAAAACCAGCGCTATGGCCGCGCCAGCGACTTTGCCGAGCAGGTGGGGGCGCAGTTCCTAGCCGGAAAAACGCCCTGGCATATTCCTACCGATATTGCCCTGCCCTGCGCCACCGAAAACGAGCTGCACGAGGCCGATGCCCGCACCCTGATTGCCAACGGCCTGCGCTGCGTGGCCGAAGGGGCGAACATGCCCTGCACCAACGAAGCGGCCAAAGCTTTTGAAGAGGCCGGCGTGCTCTACGGCCCGGGCAAGGCCAGCAATGCCGGCGGTGTGGCCACCTCGGGGCTGGAAATGACCCAGAACGCCCAGCGCCTGTTCTGGACGGCAGAGCAAGTCGATGAGCGCCTGCACCACATCATGCGCAACATCCACACCACCTGCCTGGCGCATGGCCGCCGTGCGGATGGGCGCATCAGGTACACCCAGGGCGCAAACATTGCAGGCTTTGTCAGAGTGGCCGATGCCATGCTGGCGCAAGGGGTGGTTTAAGCAATAAACAATAAACAATAAGCAATAAACAACACTCTCCTAATGAACAAGCAAGGCGGCTGTGCAGCGCGACCCCAAACCCAAGGCACAATGCACCTAGCTTTTAATAGCGAAATAGCTTCTTTCATCAACCATCAAGGAGGGCAGATATGTACACATTCCAATCACGCGCAGCGGCAGACCTCATCATGCTAGAGGCCACTGGCAAATACCTTTTACAACTGCTAGATAAAACGCCTGGAGAGCCTGGCATTTTGACGGTAGCGCAAATTCCTGCTGCCCTCAAAACCTTGGAGCAGGCCGTGCTAGCCGATGATGAGCGGCGTAAAGCACTGGCTGAAGCAGCCCAGTCCCCAGATGCCCAAATCAGTGCCCAAGTCGGCGCTGAATCTGCTGACTTAGGCGCGGTCACACTGCGCCAACGTGTTGCCCCTTTGGCACAAATGCTGCAACAAAGCCTGGCGGAAAACAAGGATGTCATTTGGCAATTTAAAGCCTCCTGAGCGCCCTTTGCCCATACCCATGGCGCTAGGTAGCTAGGTAAGCCAGTACCTAGGCTCCGTTGCAAGCGCATCACCCCCACTGCTTGGCACTGCACTGCCTCAGTGGGGATTTTTATGGCTCTAATCTTTCTTGCGGGTATAGACCAAGTCAATCGCGGTTTGCTCACCCGTTTGGCCGCGCAAGGTCAAGCGCCGCGACAGGTCATAGAACATCAGCAGCGTGCCGGTGGCACCAGACAGGCTTTGCTCATAGGCCACGTACAAGTCTTTGGAGATGCGTTTGCCCAGGGTCAGGGCAGCGCCCTCGCCGCCATCGCCACCGCCTTTAATACCGACTTCATCCAGCCCGATTTGACCGGCAAAATTCCCCCCCCCACCGCCACCACTGAGCATGGCCAGCGCCGCTTGTTGCAGCAAGGCCGATTCTGCGCCGCCTTCAGCGGGGTCGCGCCCCATGACAATCCAAGAGAGCTTTTCCGCATCGGGCATATCCGGCTCAGAAAACAATTGCACCCTGGGGGCATTGGCGCTGCCCATGACCTTGGCACCGGCACGCACCGGTAGGTTGGGGCGCAGGGCGATGATGTCTAAGCTGGGGTTGTCATACGGGCCGTTAAAGCGAATCGTGCCCTGCTCCACATCCAGCGATTGCCCCCAGGCACGAAAGCGCCCCTGTATGGTGTGGATTTCGCCAGTAAGGCGCGGCCCGCCTTGCACGTTGAGCTGGCCGCCCAAGCGCGTGGTAATGCCATAGCCTTGTAGGGCGAAGTCTGGCCCCAGGTCAATACGCAGGTCAATATCGGGCTGCATGGCGGCGCGTACAGAGCCTTCGGGCGGTGGCTGGCGGGCGGCTTTGCGCTCGGCCTTGGCTTGGCGCTGGGCTTCAAGCTGGCGCTGCGCGGCAGAGGTGATGTGTACATCCTCATCCAAGCCGGGGGCAGATTCATCGGCCAGCAGCAAGGCGGCGCGGTCCACGGTGAGCTGGCCGCGCAAGCGCAGTTGCTCGTTGTGCATTCGGGCGTTGACGGTGCCGCTGATGCCCATTTGCCGGTCAGCGCGAATCAGCACTTGCAAGCCCTCGGCCTGGAGCTGTACGTCCATGTCAATTCCCCCGACTCCGCTATTGCTGCTAGGGTCATAAGCCATATAGCCCTTGCCGGTGATGCGCCCGCCATCGGTGGGTGGCTCGGTCAGGTTGCCGCTCATGCCCAAAATGCGGGCTTGGTTGTTGGCTCCGCCCTCTAGTTGTAGGTGCTCAATCTCTACACGGGTGCCGGCGAAGCGGGCAAGGAAGTGGCCGTTTTTCAGGTTCACGCCCTCTAGCAGGGAGGAGATGCCAAAGTTATTGGCGCGTAGCTCGCCTTGCCACTGCGGGTCTGAGCGCGTGCCGCTGATACGGATGTCGCTACCCAAGCTGCCGATGATGCGCCAGCCTGGCGGCACAAACATCGCCCAGCTCCCCAGGTCGGGCAGGGCGCTTTGGATGGTGCCTTCAATGGGGGCGTTTTCTGGCCAATCCCAGCCCTGGCCGCTGCGCTTGAGGGGGCTGTGCAGGTCGGCCAAGATGGTGCCGGCGTGCTGCGAGGCCCAGATGCCTTGCACCCGCAGTTGCTCCTTCTCCAGCCCCAGCTCTAGGTGAAAGTTCTCTAGGCGCACGCGCCGCCCACGGCTGCCGGGGCGCAGGCGGCGCTGCTCTTGCTCGGCACTGCTAGAGCCGCTGCTGCGCACCACGGTGATGCTGGCCGCATCTTCTTGCGAGGCGGCGGCCAAGCGCACATCACCACTGGCGCGTTCTAGGCGGGCAAACAGGCGCGGCTGGGCTTGGGTGGTGTCAATATCCCACTGGCCTTGCAAGATGAGGTCGCCGCTTATGCCCACGCTCTCTAGCAAGGGCTGCTCTGGGTCGGGGCTGAACAAATCTACCCAGGCCAGGGGCAGATGCTCTAGGCGGCCTTGGGTTTGCAGATGCCAGCCGCCTAGGCTGTTGCTTTTGTGGCCTGGGGGGCTGTTGCCGCTGGCTTGGTGCAGGGTGATGGTGCTCCAGTGCAAGCTGGTGGGGGTGGCGGCGGCTTGCTTGCCCAAGCTGGCGGGCTGGCGGGGGGGGATGATGTGCAATTGCCCAGCGCTGGCGCTCAGTTGCTGGCCTTGCTGGCGGGCGCTAAAGGCTTGCGCTAGTTGCAGTTGCCAGTCGCCACTATCGGCATCGGGGCGGGCGTAGAGCTGGAGTTTTTCAAGCTGCGCTTGCCAGTCTTGCGCCGCGCCTTGGCGAGCCAGCCCGGCTTGCCCTTGGGCGTGGATTTGCAGTCGCTGCGGGCCGTGCTGGGCTTGGGCGGTAAGGGCGATGGCCAAGGCTTCTGGCGTGCCTTGCAGGCTTAGGCGCAGGTCTTGCACTTGGCTGCTGGGGCTATTGGCGCGATTGGCGCTGCCGGGGGGGCGGTAACGCAGTTGGGGCAGGTGCAGTTGCGCTTGTAGTTGCAGGCCGCTATCGGGGTGGGTGCGGGCACTTGTTTTGGCGCTTGTTTGGGCGATTTTTGGGGAGCTTTGCGCGGCGCTGGCCTCGGTGGGGGCAAAGCGCTCTAGCAGCTTGCCCCAGCCGCCTTGCCATTGCAGCTGCGCCTGGGCTTGGCCGTCTAGGCCATTTAGGCTCTCTAGCACCGGTTTTAATGGCGCTTGGCCGGGTAGTTTTTCCGCCCAAGCTAGCAAGGTGGGGAGCGCTTGCAGGGCAATGTCTAGCTTGCCTTGGCCTTGGTGTGCGCCTAGGCTGCCTTGCCAGTGGGCGCTAGCACCGGGCAGGCTCAGGGCGATGCCTTCGGGGCTGTGCAGTCGTTGCTCGGCCTGCTGCCATTGCAGGTGTGGGCTGCGTAGTTGGGCTTGGAAGGCGGTCAGTTCCAAGTCGCGCACGGTGAGCTGCTCATGGAGCCACTGGCCCTGGGCTTGCAGGCTTTGCAGCCCTTGGGTGTGGCGTGGGTCGCTGGCTTGGATGTGAACGGCAAAATCTACCGGGCCAGCAAGGGGGGCGGATGCGGGGGGAGCCGCCTCTTCCCCCGCTGCCGTTGCTGTTGTCGGTGCCGTTGCTGTTTCAGGCTGCTGCTCGGCAGAGGCGGGCGGGCTGATGGGTAGTTGGGTGCTGACTTCTAGTGTGCCGCTCAAGCCCTGGCTGTCTAGGCTGCTGAGTAGGTGGGCGGGGTTGATGGCCGCTAGGGTGGCTTGGGCTTGGAGCGTGCCATCGTCTGCGTGGTAGTTGGCCTGGGCTTGGAGGTGGCCGCCGCTTTGGCCGGCAATGGTCGGTAGCTCTACCCCAAGGTGCTGGACTTGCCAGCGCGGCCCGTCCCAGAGCAGGCGGGCGCTCAATGCCTGCACCGGCAGGGCGTGCTGGTCCCAAGGGGCGGCTTGGGTGTTGCTTAATTCGGCCTCTAGCAGCCATTGCGCATCGGGCTGGGCACGCGCTTGGATGCGGCCTTGCAACTGGGTGCGGGGCAGGTGGGGGGCAAAGATGGCTAGGTTCAGGTGCTGCATGTCCACATCGGCCAAGGGCAGGGGCTGGGCTTGCCAAGGGGTGATAACGGCTTGTACCTGGGCGTGTAGGCGCTCGCTAGGCGTTTCGGGCGCTTTTGGCGTTGCAGGTGTTGCAGGTGTTGCAGGCGCAGGGGATTCGGTGGATTCAGGGGGTTGGGTCTGCGCCGCTTGAGCTTGTAGGTTGAGGCGGGCATCTTCCCCAGCCAGTTCGCCATCCACGCTGGCTTGTAGGTGGATGTGCAGGGGCTGCTCTAGCAATTGGGCGGGGGTTTGCAACTGGCCTTGCACTTGGGCCTGGAGCTGCATGGGGCTGTCGGCTTGGAGCTGGATTTGGCCCTGGTAGCGGCCTTGGTCGTAGTGCAGTTGTTGCAGGTGCAGGCGGTGGTGCTCGCCATCGAAGCGGTAGAGCAGTTGCACCGCTTGGAGCTGGGCGCTTTGTGCATCGGCCCAGGTAAGGCGCTCAATATGCAGCGGCAGGTGGACGGTGTGCAGCGGCAGCGGTAGCGCAGAGAGTGGGGGCGTGTCCTTGTCTTCGGCGGCTTCGGGGGATGGCTCGCTGCGAATGTGCAGGGCTTGCAGGTGCAGCTTATCGACCAGCAGTTGCTGGCTCAGGAGCAGGGGCGTGAGGTTCCAATCGAGTTGCAGCCCTTCTATGCGCAC
>JAHAYB010000243.1 GCA_018384835.1 Comamonas sp. | reverse complement strand
ATTCAGAACCTGCTTTATTATTTTTTCTAAGCGTGATATTTGTGCTTGGCTCATTCCTAAAAAGAAAGGAAATCCTAAAATAGACTCCGACAATATATGCGCATTAGGCGCTTTCAACTCTATGCATTTACTCTGCAACACAGGCATATGTTGCAGCAAGGGTAGATACCAGCGCCGAGTCATTATGCAAGCTTGGCGACAGGCTTGTTCCAGCGCATTTCTGGCCGCTGCATTGGGCAGGTAAGCGCACAGCAGCGAAGGTGCCATCAAGGCCCCCCCAGGCCCTGTCGCCTGCCAAGTTAAGCGACCTCCGCTGGCACATGTGAATTTATCAATCAAATCCGCGTGTAGGCCTCGTCGCTTCTGGGCAATCAGCTCCCATTTTTTAAGCGATAGCAAACCGATGGCGGCATGGTATTCGCTCATTTTGGCGTTACTACCTAAGCTGGCCAAGGTTCCAACAGGTTCACCAGCAGCGGGGTCCAAGTTAATACCAAAATTGCTGAGTTGGCGCACACGCGCAGCCAGCCCTGGGCGGCTTGACACGATCAAGCCCCCTTCTCCTGCAGGCAGGCTTTTGGTCGTATGTAAGCTAAACACTAAAGTACCTTGCGCCCCGTTCAGCCATTGACTTCCGTAGGCGGCAGCTGCATCGATGACAACAGGTAATCCGGTCTCTTGTTCGAACTGCTGCCACTCAAGCATGTGGTGGGGCATACCAAAGGTAGCAACAGGTAGGACGGCATCGATACGCGTATTGGCGCAAGCAGTGCGGGCAATGTCAGGCGTCATCAGCCACGTTGTTGCATCGACATCTGCCAAGACGGGTATATGGCCCGCCCGCAGCACTGCAGTAGCGGTCGCCACAAAAGTAAAGCTTGGCAACAGCACATGGGAGCCGCGAGGCAAATTCAGCGCTTGCAATACCAGTTCCAACCCCAACGTAGCGTTGGCTACAGTAGTAAGCTGCTCCGGTGGCATTGCGAAATGCGCAGCAAATGCTGCCTCCAGCTCACACACCAAAGGCCCAAAGTTGGAATAGTGGCGCGCCCCATGCATTCGCTCCAAGTAAGGAAGCAGCTCCTGAGGCGATGGCATGTCCGGCACTAGCAACGGCATCCATTCTTGGATAGAACTTTGGGTTAGTGGCTTGCTCATACTGCGGCGTCCATTTCAGCTAAGTACGTATCCAAGTCATCTGTTACGTTCAAAGTATTGCATCTACCCGTTAACCAATTGAGCCACATGAGGCGATAAGCTTTCTCCAACTCAGCGGTTCTAGCGGTGTAATCCATCAATGAAGTCGCTTTAATGTGCTCGCGCCCAAGCATGCGCCATTTCTTTAACTCGTCCGGATCGTTCAAGAAAGCCAACACGCGCTCTACATAAGCATCTTCAGTTGCAGCAACGCAATGCCCTATGCCTAAGCCTTGCAAAATACGAGCTGATGAGGCATCCACTCCGCGCTCTGCATCTAGGGCGATAACATACAGCCCCATCCATAGCGCATGCAGTGTGGTCGTTCCTCCAGAAACAGGAGAGGTATCCAGAGCAAGGTCAGCAATATGCCCCATCTCCATAAATTGATTCAGCGGCTGTTGGTGCATGACTGACACACGCTCCAACGGCATACCGGCAGCTTCAACACGCGGCTGCATATGGGCTTGTGCAGCATCAGCGCTATCTTCTTTGACCATAATGATGAGCCGCGCATCTTCACGGACGTGCAGTATCTTGGCCCATACGCACAGCATTGCATCCGTGATTTTTCCGGAGCTGTTCAGTGACACCAATGTGGGATAGCCATTGCGCAGCATAGGCGGCTCGTCACACAGTGGTGAATAGAGCGGCGGTACATAGCTGGCCATGCATGTCAATTGAAAGAGTTTTTCTGAGTAATAAGCAGCATGGCTAGGCGGAGCAATGGCTGCATCCACCAATCGGTAGTCCATCGCTTTCATTCCCAGCGTGTGCATATAACCCAGCCAAGTCACTTGCACAGGTACTGCACGGCGTGCGAAAACGCCCAAACGGTGACCGTGCGTAAAGCCAGACAAATCTACCAACACGTCAATGCCTTCTGCACGTACCTGAGCGTAGAGTTGTTCATCGCTCAATGATTGGATATCGTGCCAATATGGCGTCAAGGTTCTCATCTGCTCAGTAACAGCATCTGAAGGACCATTGGAATAAACATGCACCTCCACGTTTTCTGGATTGTGGTGTGCTAACACAGGTTGCATGAAGAAGGCTACAGAGTGCTCTCGAAAATCTGCGGTCACATAACCGATCTTTAAAATTTTCCGAGGATTTAGATCTTTCACCTTGATCAGTTTTGCAGCCTTTGTGAAGGGATCTGCAAATCGCTTTCCCCAATCGCGTGCCACAGCCAAAGAATGCATAGGATCCGAGCTTGTATGCTGATGTAAATAAGCACGCAACATCCATTGCGGCCCTGTTGCTGAGCCACTTTTGCATACTTTATCGATCAATTGGCAAGCTGCTTCTTTTTGACCAATGCTAAATAATGCCAGCGACATTAATTGTTTAGCTTGATTATTATTTGGATCTAGCTGCAATGCAGTTTCCAAAACGCCAATGGCATGCTGCCAATGTGCCATGCGCGTATACACCAGCCCTACAAGCAACCAGACCTGTGCATCTTTTAAGTTGTCACTGGCAATCTGCATCAAAGCAGTCAGTGCGTCGACGAATCTGTTGCTCCGTATCAGCTGTTGTTCAATGTCTATCAACTTCTGAGCCACTTCGGGAGAAGAAGAGCTCTTCATCACTGAGGCGCGCTGCTTGACTGTCATATTTTGGTAATGCAAATAAATGAAAAATGCCGTACTCGGCATACACTGCAAGCCTAACGGAGTTAGCTAGCGACTGCAGGGCTTAGAGCCTGAAAGAAGCACATTTCACACACTCAGTTCTGCCTTTTATACAGCTGCCAAGCTGACAGAATCCCCCACATGCTTGTCCTCTTCGGTTACATCATCGCCTTCGGCTGTGTGTTTGGCGTCTACGCCTTGCACGGCGGAAACATGTCAGTGCTTGGTAAGGCGCTGCCCTTCGAAATGGCCACGATTGGCGGCGCTGCCATCGGCGCGTTTATTGTGAGTAACCAGCCCAAGGTACTCAAAGCCACCATGGCAGCCATACCAGCTGCGCTCAAAGGCTCCAAATACACCAAGACACGCTTCATGAGCTTGATGGCCTTGCTCTACGACATGCTGCAAAAGGCACGCAAAGAGGGCCTGATGGCCATTGAAATGGATGTGGAAGAGCCCGCCGAATCTCCCATCTTTCAAAAGTACCCAGACATTTTGGCCGACCAGCATCTGGTTGAGTTCATGACCGACTATTTGCGCATGATGGTTTCGGGCAATCTCAATTCCCACGAGATCGAAGCCCTGATGGAAAACGAAATGGAGGCACACCACAATGAAGACAATCGCGTGGTGGTGGCGCTGCAGCGTTTGGCGGGCGCTTTGCCAGCCTTCGGTATCGTGGCGGCGGTGCTTGGTGTGGTGAACACGATGGGCTCGGTGGGGCAACCGCCCTCGGTGCTGGGCGGCATGATTGCCTCGGCTTTGGTGGGTACTTTTCTAGGTATTTTGCTGGCCTATGCACTGGTCGAGCCCTTGGCAGGTCTGATCGAACAACGCTACCAAGATGGCCACAAGGAACTCGAATGCATCAAGTGCACCTTGATTGCCAGTATGCAAGGCTACAACCCGCCCACTGCCATTGAATTTGGCCGCAAGGTGTTGTA
>JAHAYB010000234.1 GCA_018384835.1 Comamonas sp. | reverse complement strand
TTTGAAATCAGTGTACCTGCAGGAAGCAAGTAACGCTAATCTTGATTGTCTACTGAGTTACGTTGCATGTTTCATTAGACCGCCAGCCTCTAAGGAAAACCTGCAAAACCCTCCGCAATGTTTGGTACATGTCAGCATGCAACCCAGCTCGTCTCTCTCATCTCCCGAGCCTACCTCAGCTGCGACCGGCATTTGTGCAACAACGCCCTTCTATGTGGCTCAGGTTTTCAAGGGGGCTTCAAAAAGCGAGCGCACGGTAGAAGAAAATCATTCTGAAAGCTTAAGACTGATGACCCAGAGATTTATGCAACAACGCCCAAAGAGAGAGAAAACCATGCGTACCATTCCGGCCCGCTTCAAACCTAACGCATTGCTGACAGGCATTCTGCTGGCCTGCAGCCCCTTGGCCGCCAGCGCGGTAGAAGAGGAGGTCATCAGAAACAACCGGGGGGAAGATGTATTTCTTTTAGGCATCTTTTCCCCAACGGATGATCCTAGTCTGCCATTTGCATTTGATGACAACGACCGCACCAAAATCAGAGCAGCACTGGAGCGCTGGGCGAACATCCTGACTCCCGGAAAGTTGCCCGTCAGAGTCGAGTTGAGGGCGATGAATGAATACAACGCCAACGCTTACAGCCCCGATGAAGAGGACCCCCTCGCCCTCGACCGTGGGGCCACCCTTGTGCAGCTGATGCTGAATAACGCACTAAGCGGTCCAGTTACACAGCAAGGGCATGCCGAAATCAATATTGGCACCCTGGAATTTGACACAGCGCCAGTCACCCCCAGTCAACTGCCGCTGACAGGGCAAGTGGATTACGCCGCTACGGTGTACCACGAGATGGCCCACGCATTGGGCATCTCAAACTCAGTAGTCGATCGGCATGGGCAGGACACGTTCACACCCTACTTTCCATACATCAATCGCTGGTCCGCCGGTTTGCGCGATGACCATGGCAACCCCGCCAAGGAGGGCCAGGATGTGCTGTGCATCGGCTGCAACACGCCCTATAGCTCAGAAGCATTTGATCTGCGCCAAGACAAAGGCTACTTCACCGGAGCCCATGTTCAGGAAGTGCTCGATGGCGCCATGCCCGGGATACCAGTGAGCATTCTGAGCGATCATGATCACCCAGAATACGGGATAGACAACAACTACATGTCCCATACCGAGCTACGTAACAGTTTGATGAGCCATCAGACTTACCGCAACTACACCACGCTCATGGAAGCCGAAATTGCTGCCTTACAAGACATGGGCTTGCAGATCGATAGACGCAATTTCTTTGGCTATTCGGTGTATGGAAACGATGGCGTACTGGCCAATACCCATGGCTATTTTGACCGCAATGCTGAAGGTTCCGACTATCTGCCCGGCACCTACAACCGCGCCTACCAGGGCCTGGGTTTGCACATTTATGGCGAGCGCAACACCGTCACGCAGATGGCTGATCTGCTGAGCACAGGCGACGGTGGCGTGGGTGTGCGCATTGATGGCAGCCAGAACACCTTGTTCGTGCCCCAAGGCACCCGTATCCATGCCAATGGATGGTATGGCCGGGGCATTCAGGTCAGCTATGGCCGTGAGCAGTCCATCATCCAGCAAGGCGAGGTGCGGGCCAATGGCCAGGACGGTGTAGGTGTGCTGTTTGACTTCGGTAGTGCCGCGTTGGGCAATGACACTGCAATGGGGGAATACCGTGGTTCCTGGATGCGTACACACATGGGGTCCCCAGTTCGCCTGCTCGACGAACTCCAAGGCGCCTTGGTCAGCCGCTATGACCTCAGCGGCACCGTCTCCGGCAAGGCTGCCGCCATTCGCATCTCTGACAACGCTTGGGTGCAAAACATCCATGTGATGCAAGGCGCCCGCATTGAGGGCGACATCGTCTCCGACTACGACTGGAACCACCCCGTGGACGGCAGCCGCCTGACCACCCGCCTGAGCTTTGGCCAGAAGGCTGATGCCTTGGGTCGCTCCACTGCTGCGGTTGACCCCAGCTTTCAGATGCGCTACGACGGCAATATCCGAGGGGCCACTAGCTTCGATGTGGTGATGGCGGGCGGCAAAACCTCGCTCAACGGCAACCATGCGCTTCACAGCCTGCGCATCGAGCCCGGCGCCACGCTGCTGGGCAACAGCGCTTACAGCATCCACTCCGAAGGCGTGTTTGCCAACTACGGCACGCTGCGCCCCGGTAATTCGTTTGGCTCGGTGCAGATCGCTGGCAACTTTGTGCAAGGCGCTAGCGGCACCACGGTGATCGAGGCCAACACCACCCAGCACGACCGGGTACAGGTAACTGGTCAGGCCCAGCTTGGCGGTGAATTGCAGCTGCAGCTGCTGCCCGATTGGTACGCCAGTGGTTGGAGCTTGGCGCAGGGCCAGGTGTTCTCAGCCAGCAGCCAAACCGGTGCGTTTGACCGCATCACCGCTAGCTTGGCATCGCCCACCTTGAGCGTGACCACCAACGGCAATGGCTGGAGCGTGCAGCGCACTGGTGGTGCCTATGCCCGCTACGCCGCCAACCCCAACGCTGCCGCCGTGGGCCGCTCGCTCGAAGGCGCCAACGTTGATGCCCAGCGCCCGCTGGCCTCGCTTTATCAAGGCCTAGACTTCTCGCGTGCCGATGGCAGCGAAGTACGCTCCGCCCTCGACCAGTTGGGCAGCGGTGCCTATGGCGCCCAACTGGCTGCCAGCCTGCGCCGTGAGCAACTGGTGTCTGAGCAATTGCAACAACGCAAGGCCAGCAGTCAGCCCGGCTGGCAGTCGTTTGCGCAAATCTATGGCGGCACCTACCGCTGGCAGCAAGGCAGCGGCGATGTGGACCACCGCAGCAACACCTATGGCTTGCTGATCGGTGCTGACCAGCAAAGCTCTGGCAGCGACTGGCGCTGGGGGGTGCATGCCAGCGTGAACACTCAGCGGGTGAATATGTCGTCGTCCCTCATGGCGGATGGCCGTATGGATTCGCTGGCCGCGGGCTTGCACGCCCTGTACCGCCCTGATGCCAACGCAGGCTGGAGCGCCACGGGACAGTGGCGCGTGGGTGTGGAAGATGGGCGCTTGAATCGCCAGCAAAGCTTTGGAGGCTACAGCGCCAACTCTTCTTCTACTTGGACGAGTCACTACATGGCCGCAGGCATGCAAGCTCGCTACCAATGGCAGCTGGGCGACAGCGGATCCATCGGTCCGGTGCTGGGACTGGACTATCTGCACTACAAGCGCCCGGGCATCACCGAAAGCGGCAGCGCACTCACCCGCCTGAAACTCGATGCAGCCAAGGCCAACAGCCTGCAAGCATCGCTGGGCGTGGCGCTGCGCCACCAGTGGCAACCCAGCGCTGGCAAGCGCCTGAGCAGCGAGTTCGCAGTCACGTGGGAGCAAGCACTGCTGGGCAGCACGCAAAGCCAGTACGCCGCATTTGCTGCCTCGCCGCAGTTAGGGTTTGAGAGTGACTACGCCCGAGTGAACCGCAATGCACTGGCCCTGCGTGCTGGTCTGAACTACCAGGCCAGCGACCGCCTGAGCATGGGCTTGACCGCCGCCACCCGCGTGCTGGCGGACAGCCGGGCCGAGTTCAGTGGCAACTTGGCTTTACGCTGGGCATTTTAAGTGATGTTGCCCCTGTTTTGTGGAGTTCTTAGCTCCCTGCTTACGCGGCCTTTTTGCGCTGTGCCTCGTACCAGCGTTGCTCGTATTGCATGGGGCTGAGGTAACCCAAGCTCGAATGCAATCTGCGGTAATTGTAGAAGGCCATCCAGTTCATGATGATCTGCCTTGCGTGCTCCCGGGTAGCGAAGCGCTGCCCATGCACGCAAGCGGTCTTCAATCGACCCCAGAAACTTTCGATGGGTGAGTTGTCCCAACAATTACCTTTGCGGCTCATCGACGAACGTATGCCCCAGCTTGCTAACGCAGCTTGGAAGTTCTGGCTGCAATATTGCGCTCCCCTATCGCTGTGGAAGATGGCCCCTGGCTCGGGGCGTCTTCGCCACCAAGCCATTGCCATGGCATCTTTAACCAAACTGCTGTGCATATGGGGCTGCAGGCTCCA
>JAHAYB010000213.1 GCA_018384835.1 Comamonas sp. | reverse complement strand
ACTCATAAATACCCTTCAAAATAATGTTAAATATCAATATCAATCTACATGCAATTGGACAAAGCCTAAACCCGTTACCCATTCGGGAACGGCTTCATAGTCAATCAGCTCACCTTTGGCACCAGGTAATGCACCCATGGCACACACCCATTGCCGGATTTCCATACCGCCATTCCCGCCTTCTGCAAGGATGTATTCATCGCTTAGGTTGGTGATTCCATTCAAATCACCATCCAAGGCATATTGGATAATTTCCCGGTCAAATTTTTCATTGACGCGCCCCATCTCAGCCACACCGACCCAGTGACTAATGCCACCGCTGCCGATAATGACGACGCGCTCATCATCTGGCAGGCTTTCTACTGCATTTTTGATAGAGGCACCCAGTTCAGCGCAGCGCTTCATGGAAATAAAAGGGTCCACCCCAGCAGCCAGGTAAACGGGAATAATGCCAATTTCTTTGCCATTTTTTCTGGCTGGCTCCACCATAAGCTGATTGGGAATAGCCACGGCATGATCGACAGTAAATGCTCGTGCCACCGTCCAATCAAATCCATTAGCATGGCCGTATTTAGCAATTTCCTGTGCCAGTTTTTGGCTGTCAGGGATATGGCCTCGGCGCAGACCTGGCAGCGCATCAATGGGGCCATCCACCTCACCTGTTCCAATAAGATATTGAGGCAAGCAGTTGGTGCCAAATAGCATGTAGTGGTCTGCGCCAACAATAATCACGCTGGTGGGATTTAGTGCCTCCAAACGCTCTGCACATTGCGCAAACGCATTCCACATGCGCTCTGCCACTTCTTTTTTTGGTGCTTCTGGAGCAACAAACATCACTGGGTCATGCGGGACTAAAAATCCCCCTACTATTTTCCCCACAGCTTTTCCTTTAATTTATTCGTTAATTTATTTGCCAATTTATTGCTTGAGAGCAGCAGAAAATGTAGGCTGCCCATTATCTGTACCACCACGCAATGCCTTGATATAGGCAACAGGCGACCTTTCTGGGGCATTTTCTTGCCAAAATCCCATGGTCAGCATAGGGTTGGCACCGTGTGCTTGCATTGCTTTGACATCAAAATTCAAAAACATTCTTTTTTCATCTTCTGTCAGCACATAACGACTTAATAAGCCTTCAGGGTCTTCTTTGAAACGTTGCTTGGTTGCGCGTTCAACACAGAGTTGATGCAGCAGCCTTTCCATAACATTGCGACTCATGAATCACTCTCTTATCAATTATTTTTAATTAGCCGCAAAAATTGCGAACCAGCTCCAGGAAGCGCTGCCGGTGCTCTGTTTGCACCCAATGCCCGCATTGGCCAAAAATGTGCATTTCGGCTTTGGGAATAGATTGGCCCAGCAATAAACCACATTGCAGCGGTACAACAAAATCCTCACGCCCATGTAAAATCAGGGTAGGCGCAGTGATTTTTTTCAATACCGCTTCGGGGAAGCCTTTCAAAATAGTGGGGCCGTCTGGATTGGGCTTGGCAATCAATTGGCGCAGGGCCTCTTGTGCGCCGGGGCGGGCGCTGGCCTCATAGCGGGTGCGCACCATCTCTTGGGTAATGATGGTTTGGTCATAGGGGAACAAACGCATGATGCGCTCCATGTTTTCCATGGAAGGCTCGTACTCATGCGCAGAACGCAGCCCTGGGGTTTGCTCAAACTCGCCAGCCGGTGTGCCCAGCAGCACTAGGCGATCCACCCGTTCAGGCGCAAAGCTGGCCAGCCCAATGGCCAAGGCACCACCAAAGGAGTTGCCCACAAACGAGGCTTTCTCAATGCCCAAGGTGTCCAGAATGCCCACCAAGTGACGCACCCACAGCTTCATGTCGTACTTGTTGCCGGGCTTGAATTCGGTAAAGCCAAAACCTGCGATGTCCGGTGCCAACACACGGAACTGTTTGGCCAGCTCAGGCATCACGCCCGCCCAGTTGGTCCAGGCAGACACGCCAGGGCCCGAGCCGTGCAGCAAGAACAAAGGTTTGCCACTGCCCTCTTCTAGGTAGTTGGTTTGGTGGTCTGCCGCCTCAATAGTCTTGCCAACGCCGGGATAGTCACTCATATCGCACTCCTTCAATACAGATACACATGTGTATGGAGCAGCGACTTTACCGTGAAAAACCACACTATTGATAGGTATAAACCCTATATTACCGGGTTTTCTTGTATAAATTTCCGCAATGTGGAAGTAATGTTGGGTTTAACATACATAACTGTATTCAAAAAGTGGCACTGTATGATTCGCCCATGACCGAACCCACAAGTCCTTCTTTTCCCACCAACTTGGCCGCTGGCAAGAAAGTACCTTCTGCAAGCAGCAAGCCCCAGCTGACCCCGCAGGACTGGATTGATGCCGCCATCCAACTTTTAGTCAGCCAAAGCATTGAGGCCGTGCGTGTTGATGTGCTGGCCAAGGCCATGGGCGTGACGCGTGGCAGCTTTTACTGGCACTTCAAAGACAGAAACGATTTGCTCAAGCGCCTACTGCGCAACTGGCGCGAGGCCGCCACTGACCAGGTGATTGAGCGTCTGAATAAAAGCCATCTAGGCCCGCGCCAGCGTCTGCAAGAACTGCTGGCTTTGCCCCAGCGAGGCGCACGGGCAACCGACAGCGCCGACATTGAACTGGCCATTCGCACATGGGCACGCCACGATGATTTGGCACGCCAGGCGGTGGAAGTCGTCGATGCCCAGCGCCTGAGCTACGTCACGCATTGCCTGTGTGATGCAGGCTTGCCGAAAGAAACGGCACGCCACCAGGCGTTTGTGCTCTACAGCTACCTGATTTGCGAGTCTTTGCTACGTGACCAGTCTGACCCGCAAGGCCCACAACACCGCTTGCAGTTTGTTGAGCATTTGCTGATTCCCGCAGCGCATCCTTAAAGCTTAAAAGCGAAGGCAGGAATGCAAAAAAGGGGCAGACTGCTTGGTCTGTCCCTGGTTGCTGGCGCTATGCGTGCAGCTTTTACTGAGATACGCAAAAAGCACTGCACTAAAAAGCACCGCCCTAAATAACGGGGCTTTTTGCATATCTCGTTAATACAG
>JAHAYB010000197.1 GCA_018384835.1 Comamonas sp. | reverse complement strand
TGTCTGAGCAATACCACCACATCACACAGGAGAAGCAGGGATGACACTAAACGCATGGACAGGTCTACAAGACCCATCGACACCTAAAAATATCCGCGAAGGCGAACCATACACCGACCCGCAGTTTGAAGAGCTGGCGCGAACCTATGGGGTATGGGGGACTGCTCAAGCCGCGTTGTGTGCTGAGTTTTGGCAAGCAGCGCGCCGCGCGCAGGTGGTGCCGCAGGGGTGGAAGCTGGTGCCGGTGGAGCCTACGCAGGAAATGAAGCGAGCAGGAATGTCTGAGCGCCACGATGATCTGTCCAGGTCGGTTTATCAGGCCATGCTCGCAGCAGCACCCCAGCCGCCAGAGGCAGCGCCAGTGCAACTGCCTGAGCCCTGGGCAATATCGCACCACAACCGCGTTCAATACTCGAATGCGGCATGGCATGGAGAAACACCCGATGGCACCAAGCTCTACACAGAGCAGCAAGTCCGCCAGCTACTAGCCGACCACGGCATACAGGAGCAAAGCACATGAGCCGCAAACGAGACATTCGCCGTCAGCGCCGAGAGCGCGAACAAGAAAAACGCAACCCCGAGCCCCGCCACTGAGCGGGGTTTGTTTTATCTACGCCCCGCAAGGGGCTTTTTTATTGCCTGGATGAATATGAGCAAAGAAACCATCAGCGCAGCTGAAGTGGCCGAGCTGCTGAATTGCACAGAAGAGCAGGCCGAAGAACTCACGCGAAAAGGTGAGATCCCAGGCACCAAATTCGGCAAGTCTTGGGTCTATGTTCGTTTGGACTTGTTGGCCTATGTAGCCGAGCGCGCTCGCCGGGAGGCTGAGCAGCGCCGTTCACAGCGCGGCGGCCGCGCTGGCACTCACAAGGTCACACCCCTGAAGCCGCGCCGTAAGACGCCCCCGGCCCTCCCGCAGTTGGCCACAACTTAGCAGCCATATCAGTACCCCTAAAGCTGGCATACCTCTGGGCCATCACGGACCCAGGGGCCCAGCCCATGATTCGATTCACCTCTTCCAGGCGAAATAAGAAGTTTCCGCTTGCGTCTTTCATCTCAAGCCACCGGCAGGTGGCTTCGTGTCTCAGATCGTGCTCCTTCAGATCTACGATGTCCATGTACTCGAAAGCAATTCTGAAGCGAAACGATAAACGCTGGCTCACCCGGCTGTAATCCTCCACTCCGTCTTCTTCCATGAATGGAAAGAACCAGGCCCCCGGCAACATGGCCCGCGTTTCCATGTATTCGGTCAGCACCTCGTGCACAAACGGTGTCATTGGCACATCACGATGAGCCACCCTGCCCCGCCACTGCTTTGAGTTCTGAGCCTTGATTACCTTGCTATCAAAGTCGATTTGCCAGCGCTTTAGCGTGGCCGCCTCTTTCAAGCGCAAGCCTGTATTCACAATCAGCCAGTACAAGGTGCGCAGCGCCGTGCCGCCTTTGAGTTGCAAGCCGCGTGGTCTATCTGGCCGCTCATAGCCAGACAGCACCTTGACGATCTTTTCTTCTTCTCCGGGGTGTAGGCGCCGGTCACGTGCGACGTTTTGCTTGACTTCGCCGCCTGCGGCTTTGACCAGCTTGGCATCTATGTCGCTGTAAATGGAGTACCCCTTGGGCAAAAGCTTGGCCGGGTTTTGAATGGCAAGGCCTGGATGGTTGCGCAGATACTCGTCAATCGAGCGACCTATGGCCTGCACGCGCTGCCGTATGGTCTGGGGGGTCAGTTGCTTTTCAACCTTGAGCCACTGGATGTAACCCTGCAGCCAGCGGTAACTGGCGTCAACCAGTCGAATGCCTCCAACTTCCCGCGTCACTGTCGAGAGCGTGAGGTGCTGAGATGGGGCTGCATACCCTGATTGCTCCCACTCGCCAAAGACGCGCGCCAAGCGGATATTGGCATACCCACTATCAGTCTCCGTCAGTTCTTGCGGAATTTGCAGTCCAGCTGCTTTGTTCAGGTTCCACGTGCGCGCATAGGCCTCGGCCTCTTCCTGGCTGTCGAATGTGAAGTACTTGCGCCCATTTGGCAAGTCTGGATGCCGCAATCCGATTTCCCATTTCCCTGATGGTTTCTGCCGTGCCTTTGCCATAAATCGCTCCTGGTTGTGATTCGATCAACTCAATCTACACCATACCTTGATTGAGTTTCAGCCGCCATTTTGTGGCGGCTGTGGCTTGTTTTCAGCATATTCAGGCTTGTCGAGCTTGCCAAGTGTTTTTGCAAGTTATTGTTTTATAAAGAATCTTCAGAATACTGACAAAAAACCAGATAGCTACAAGATTGAGCTCATTGAGCGTAAAGACGATGCAGGCACTGGCACAGGCCTGCGTTAAACGACTTGTGACGTCAATTTAAAAATCCCCGGCAGATTTATTGTTTGCCGGGGATTTTTTATGAAGTTTTTTCTAAAGACTTAGTCGATGAGTGTCACTTCAACGCGCCGCGCCTGGGCGTTGCTGCTGGTGGCTGCGGTGATTTCTGGCTCACTCAGTTGAATCTGTACTTCTGGAATTCCTAGCTGCATCAAGGTATTTTTCACGGCAATGGTGCGTTGTTTGACCAGTTCAGGGATGAATTCTGCGTCACCCAAGTTGTCGTGAAATCCTGAAATTTTGACGTTTTGGCCGCTTTGCATGCCAGAGATCACCTTCTCTAATGCTTTGG
>JAHAYB010000188.1 GCA_018384835.1 Comamonas sp. | reverse complement strand
CTGCGCGGCTCTACGCTGCTAAAAAGCCCATGCCAAAACACCAACCAGGGCAGCGGCTGCCTACCTTGCTCTATCTGCATGGGGGCGGCTTCACCATTGGCAGTATCGAAACCCACGATATTTTGTGTCGCAGCCTAGCCAGCCAGGCCGATTGCGCCGTGGTAGCACTGGACTATCGCCTAGCTCCAGAGTACCGCTTCCCCACCGCCGTACACGATGCCTGGGATGGCCTGCAATGGTTGGCACAGAGCCAAGAGAGCAGAGCGCTAGGCATAGACCCCCAGCGCCTGGCCGTAGGTGGCGATAGTGCCGGCGGCACACTGGCCGCCGTATGTGCCTTGCTAGCGCGTGATGCGGGCTTGCCCCTGGCCTTGCAGTTGCTGATTTATCCAGGCACTTGCGCCTATCAAGATACCGATAGCCACAAGCGCTATGAGCAGGGCTATTTACTAGATAAGCGCAGCATTGACTGGTTTTTTGGCCTCTACCTCAACACCCCCGCAGAGCGTACAGACTGGCGCTTTGCCCCGCTGCTGGCGCAAGACTTTGAACAATTGGCTCCCGCCCACCTGTTCTTGGCAGAGCTGGATGCCTTAGTAGATGAGGGGCTGGCTTATGCCGATGCCTTGCGCATGGCAGGTGTGCCGGTGGATTTAGACATCTACCAGGGTGTCACCCACGAATTTATCAAAATGGGTCGCGTGCTACCCGAGGCCGTGCAGGCGCAGCAAGATATGGCGTGGGCATTGCAAGCCGCTTGGCTTTAGTTAGGCGCTAGGCGCTAGGCGTTAGGCGCTCGGTACTCGTCTTGCGGCCATCTCTTGGTGCTCCTGTTGCAGCGAGCTTTAGCGCACAGCTACTGCTCAATTACACTGCGCGGTTATTTCTTTTTTATTGGCCTGTGGATGGCCTTGTTTGGAAGGGGTACGCCCATGAAGTTTCGTTTTCCCATCGTCATCATTGACGAGGATTACCGCTCGGATAACACCTCGGGGCTGGGCATTCGCGCTCTGGCCGAGGCCATTGAGACCGAGGGTTTCGAGGTGCTGGGCGTAACCAGCTATGGCGATTTGAGCCAGTTTGCCCAGCAGCAAAGCCGCGCCAGTGCCTTTATTTTGTCGATTGATGATGAGGAGTTCGGCAGCGAGGGCGATGAGGAAACCGCCGCTGTCATCCACAGTTTGCGGAGCTTTATCGGTCAGGTGCGCCGCAAGAATGAAGATGTGCCCATCTATCTATACGGTGAAACCAAGACTAGCCGCCACCTGCCCAACGACATCCTGCGCGAGTTGCACGGCTTTATCCACATGTTTGAGGACACGCCGGAGTTCGTCTCGCGCCACATCATCCGCGAGGCCAAGGCGTATCTGGAGAGCGTGCAGCCCCCCTTCTTCAAGGCGCTTTTGGACTATGCCGAGGATGGTTCCTACTCTTGGCACTGCCCCGGGCATTCGGGCGGAGTGGCTTTCTTGAAAAGCCCCGTCGGCCAGATGTACCACCAGTTCTATGGCGAGAACATGCTACGCGCCGACGTATGCAATGCGGTGGAAGAGCTAGGCCAATTGCTTGACCACAACGGCGCAATTGGCGAATCCGAGCGCAACGCGGCGCGGATTTTCAATGCCGACCATTGCTATTTCGTCACCAATGGCACGAGTACCAGCAACAAAATTGTTTGGCATCACACGGTTGCGCCCGGGGATGTGGTGGTGGTCGATAGGAACTGCCATAAATCCATTCTGCACGGCATCATCATGACGGGGGCGATACCGGTATTTTTGAAGCCTACGCGCAATTACTTCGGCATCATCGGCCCCATTCCCCAGTCGGAGTTTGAGCCGGAAACCATTCAGGCCAAGATTGCCGCCAATCCGCTGCTCCAAGGCGTGGATGCCAAAGCCGTCAAGCCGCGCATTCTGACCTTGACGCAATCCACCTATGACGGCGTGCTCTACAACACGGAAACCATCAAAAAGCTGCTCGATGGCTATGTCGATAACCTGCACTTTGATGAGGCATGGATTCCCCACGCGGCTTTTCACCCCTTCTACGGCACTTATCACGCGATGGGCAAAAAGCGTGCGCGGCCTGAGCATTCGGTGGTCTATGCCACGCAGTCGATTCACAAGCTGCTGGCCGGTATCAGCCAAGCGTCGCATGTGCAGGTGCAGGAAAGCCAGACGGAAAAGCTCGACCATCACCTGTTCAACGAACCGTATATGATGCACACCTCCACCAGTCCGCAATACAG
>JAHAYB010000114.1 GCA_018384835.1 Comamonas sp. | reverse complement strand
CCTCTTTGCCCTTGGTGTAGGCGGGTACGGGCACGTTGACCATATTGCTGGCCGGTTCCTTGTCGCCGCTGTAGGGGTAGAAGGGGTGCTGGAAGAAGCTGCACATCAAAATATGTTCGTTGCCCGCCAGGATGTCTTCCGTGCCGTTGCCGTGGTGTACGTCAAAGTCAATGACGGCCACGCGCTTGAGCCCCCGGCGCTGCACGGCGTGCAGGGCGGCAATGGCGACGTTGTTAAAAAAGCAAAAGCCCATGGCCTTGTCTTTGCAGGCGTGGTGGCCGGGGGGGCGCACGGCGCAAAAAGCGTTTTCCAGCTCGCCGTTGATGACGGCATCGGTGGCGGCCAGCGCTGCGCCCACGCTGTGGCGAGCAGCGGCAAAAGTATGGGCGTTGATGGCGGTGTCGGTATCCAGTTGGGTATAGTCGGGGCCGCCCGCTTGCAGCTCTTCTTGCAGGCGGCTGGTCAGGCCACATAGAGAGGCGACATACATGCGGTCATGTGCCAGCTCAATGTCGTTATAAGTGGCCTGGGGGCTGTCCAAGCGCTCTAGGGCATCGAATACGCCGCTAATAAGCAAGCGGTCTTCAATCGCCGAGATGCGGTCCGGGCATTCCGGGTGGCCAGGGCCCATATCGTGTTTACGGCAGAGGGAATGGGTGAAATATCCAGTTTTGCTCACTTGCCAAAGTCTCCACAGACATTGATTGTTTTTTTACGGTGGTGCTACGCGCTATTGGTATTGGTCGCCTAACGCCACCCCCACCAAGTTTGGACTTTATGTACGCAGACACTATCCAATCTCTTGTTCAGCAGCTTAACACGGTGATTGTCGGGAAAACCCGGAAGGTCTTCCTCTATACAGAGCGTTTGTTGGTGGGCAGACATTTTTCCTTAACGGCGTTGTGCCATCGCCTTTGCCCAGCTTCAGTGGGCTGTATTTGACTTGATTGAGCCTTGTAAAGCTATGTCTTTTTTACGCAACATCACACCCGACCGTTTTACTTTGGCATTGGCCAGCACGGTCATTTTGGCCAGTTTTTTACCCGCTACCGGGCAAGCGGCCCATTGGCTAGAAGGGGCTACCACTTGGGTCATCGTGCTGCTGTTTTTTCTGCATGGCAGCAAGCTCTCGCGCCAAGCCATTTGGGCGGGTATTGGGCATTGGCGGCTGCATCTGTTAGTGGTGGGCACGACGTTTTGCTTGTTTCCGCTGATAGGCTGGCTCTCTCAGCCGCTGCTGGGCAAGGTGCTGCCGCCTAACTTGGCGCAGGCCATGCTGTTTTTATGCGCCTTACCGGCCACGGTGCAGTCGGCCATTGCTTTGACGGGGGTGGCTAGGGGCAATATTGCGGCTGCGGTGTGTAGCGCCTCTGGTTCAACCTTGCTGGGGATTTTGCTCACGCCTTTGTTGGTGGGATTGCTGCTGGCGCAAGATACCGCTAGCAGCAGCAACCCGCTGGATGCCGTTACCCGCATTGCCGTGCAGTTGCTGCTGCCGTTTATGGTGGGGCATGTGCTGCGCCCTTGGACGGGTTCTTTGCTGCAAAAGCTGGGCGGCAAAATTCGCATCATTGACCAAGGCTCTATCTTGCTGGTGGTGTACGCCGCCTTTAGTGGTGCGGTAGTGGCTGGCCTGTGGCGTGAGGTTCCACTGGCGACGATGGCTGTTTTGCTGGCGCTGTGCGCTGCCTTGCTGGCGGTGGTCATGCTGTGGTGCGTGTGGATGAGCCGCCGCCTGGGCTTTAGCCGCGCCGATGAGGCCACTATCTTGTTTTGCGGGGCGCAAAAAAGCCTAGTGAGCGGCATTCCAATGGCCAAGGTATTGTTTGCCGCCTCTGCCGTAGGACCGATGATTTTGCCGGTGATGCTGTTTCACCCCATGCAACTCATGGTGTCGGCGGTGATTGCTGCACGCTATGGTCAGGCAGCGGATAAGCAAAACGCCGATTCCTAGTGCGCTATATTGCCCCACCCCTGCCGTTCCTTGAACGTGCGCACGCCCCTTGCTATCGACTAACCCCCTAGAGCCTGCCCCTTGGCCACCGCACAAGAGCTTTCAGATTTTTTGAAGGACGTTGAAAAACGCGCCTTCAAACGTGCGTTGTACCAAGTGCGCGATGAGGAGGCAGCCTTAGACATCGTGCAGGAGAGTATGCTCAAACTCGCCCAGCACTATGGGGGCAAGCCCGCCGCAGAGCTGCCCTTGCTGTTTCACCGCATTTTGAGCAATGCCACACTGGACTGGTTTCGCCGCCAAAAAACGCGCAACGCGGTGCTGACCAATATCTCAGAGCTGGAATCATCAGCCCACCCGGACAACCCTGAATTTGACTGGCTGCACACCTACGCCAGCAACTCCAGCTCTGGTGAGAGCGAGCACAGCGCCGAAGCCTTGACCGAGCGCAAACAAATGCTACAAAGTATTGAGGAAGAGCTGCTCAAACTGCCCGCCCGTCAACGCGAAGCCTTTTTGCTGCGTTATTGGGAAGAGATGGATGTGGCCGAGACGGCTGCCGCCATGAACTGTTCAGCAGGCAGCGTCAAAACCCACTGCTTTCGCGCCATCCAGACCTTGAGCAAAGCGCTCAAAGCCAAAGGAATACAACTATGACAACACCAGCGCCTGCCGCCCACCACACAGACAGCGACGAGGCTTTTGCCCGCGCCCTGGCTAGCCGCCTATCCGATACCCAGCAAGCCCTGCCCTACGTCGTTACCGAGCGCTTACGCGCCGCCCGCCAGCAAGCCTTAGCCAGCCATAACCCCAAGGCGGGCAGTGCGCAGGGCATTCCAGCCCTTGCCGTTGCCGCCCATGCCGGTGCAAGAGTGGCCAGTGTGGCCGGGCTGGTGTTGGCGGGCACACCATCGACCCCGCCCCCCACTTGGCCAGCCTGGGTGCAGCGCTTGCTAATTGGCCTGCCGCTGTTGGTGTTGGCGCTGGGCTTGTTCACCATTGGCGCACACACCAACGAGCAAGCCACCAGCGCCCTGGCCGATTTGGATGCCGCCTTGCTCACCAGCGACTTACCCCCTGCCGCCTACGCAGACCCTGGCTTTGTGCATTACCTGCAAACCAGCCACAGCCATAGTCACGCCACCGCGATGAGCGCTCCCACGCGCCGCCAGCCATCCCCACAGCCTTAACGCCATTTTGGATACTGCCCTCAATGCCGCATGACTGAGCAGCCCTCGCCCACCCCCTCCTCTGGCCGCAGCGCCTGCGCTTGCACCCGCGCCCGCGCCCGCTCTAGCAAGGCGCAGAACCTACCGGTGCTGTTGGCGATGGTGGTACTACTGGGCTTGTGCTTGCAGTTTGGGCGCTTATGGGTAGTACCAGTGGCTACCGAAAGCGGCGGTGGCGCTGGCAGCCATGGTAGTGATAGTGCTAGCGCTACAGCTACTGTGGTCACGGCAGGCGGCAATACAGCAGTAGCGCAGCAGGTCGGTAGTGCCACCACATCCCCCCTTAAAAACAGCGCCGCTAGGCTGATAGCACTACAACGCCCTGTGCCCAACAGCGCTGGCTCGGCCTGGGCTGCCCTAACCCCTGCACAGCGCCAAACCTTGGCCGCCCTAGAAAACCAATGGGATAGCCTAGGCGCTCTCACCAAACGGCGCTGGCTACTGCTTGCGCAGCGCTACCCGCAACTTAGCGCCAAAGCGCAGCAGCGCTTGCAGCGGCGCTTAGAAGAATGGGCGCAATTGAGCGCCGAGCAGCGCCACCGGGCACGGCTCAATTTTGCCCATGTCCAGCGCCTGACCCCCGCCGAGCTACAAGCCAAGTGGCTGGCCTACCAAGCCTTGAGCCAAGCAGAAAAACAGCGCCTGGCCGACGAGGCCGCAGCCCAAGCGCGTAAGGCTGTCCCACACCTACCGCGCCCTCAAAGAGCCAAGGCAGGCAGCACTCGGGCAAGCCAAGCACCCACCACCAGCGCAGCCAGTGCCAAGGCCAGAGCAGCGGCCTCTTCAGCCCCTGGCGCATTGCGCAGCACCACGCCGGGCAGCGCAGCGGCCTTACCAGCGGCTGCGCCCTGGCGCGAGCCACCCCCACAACGCCTGCCGGATGTGGTTCCTACCCCGGTGCTCACACCCCAAGCCGCACCTGCTATGCAGTTGCCCGCGCTCAACCCCGCCCAGCCCCAGGCCGTGCAAGTGCCCCAGCAGATGTACACCATGGAGCTATCGCCCCTGCCCCCGCCCTCCTCCCAGCCGGTGCTGTCAGTGCAGCCAGCCGAGGCGCAACATCCCGTATCATCCCCAGCGGCTGATTTGCCCACTGCCCCAGCCACCCCTGCTGCCCCTGCTGTTCCTATTGCCCCTACCCCGTGACTTTGACTGCTGCCGCCACCCCTTCCCATGCCCCGAGCCAGCTCCCACCCACCCCCGGTCTTGCCCGGCGCATGGCCTGCTGGCTGTATGAGGGGCTGTTGCTTTTCTCCCTGATGATGGTGGCCGTGTTGCTGCAAAGTGCGCTGGCCTTGCTGCTCCCCGCCCTTAACCACCCCGCTTGGTTGCAAGCGAGCAGCCTGCTGCTGTGGGGCGCTTACTTTGTTTGGTTTTGGCAGCGCGGCCAAACTTTGCCCATGAAGACTTGGCGCATCCGCATTCTTGACCCCCAAGGCCGCCCCATTGGCCGGGCGCGGGCGCTGTCGCGCTATGCGCTGTCGTGGGTTTGGGGCTTGCCCCTGTTGCTGCAAATCAGCCCCTGGCACCAGCCGCTAGCACAACTGGCGGTGCTGCAAGCGGGCTGGGTGTGCATTTGGGCGCTGCTGACCCGCTTTGAGCGCCATGGCCAGTTTTGGCACGATATTTGGGCTGGTACGCGCCTAGTCAGTGCGCCTTAGCCTGCTGCGCGTATGAAGAAGCCCTCACCACCGCCCCCACAACCCCATCCGCATAAGGCGCGTCGTGGCCTTTTTCGCCTGTGGTTTGCGGCAGGCTATTCTTTGGAAGGGCTGCAAGCGTGTTGGCAGGAAAAAGCCTTTCGCCTAGAAGATCAGCTTGCCGCCTTGCTACTGCCTGCCGCTTGGTGGCTGGGCACAACCTGGGTAGAGCGCGGCGTGTTAATCGCCAGCCTCTTTATTGTGCTGATTGCCGAGCTACTGAACAGCGCCGTCGAGGCCAGCATTGACCGCATCGGCCTAGAGCTGCACCCCCTCTCTAAAAAAGCCAAAGACTTGGGCAGTGCAGCAGTATTTTTAAGCCTGTTGCTGCTTGCAGGTCTGTGGGGCGCGGCCTTGTACAGTAGGTGCTTATCGGGCACAGCAGCCTAACTCTGATTTTTTGAATTTTTGAAAGCCCTTTTTGCATGACTAGCACCAGCACTAGCTCCACCAGCAGCACTACCGTCCCCACCCACGCCACCGCCACCAAGGTTAGCGGCGACAGCAGCAACTTCTCTATCTGCGTTTACTGCGGCTCGCGCTCCGGCCACGACAGCGTTTACACCCAGGCCGCCCGCGCCACGGGTCAATGGATTGGTCAGCACGGCGGCCAGCTTGTCTATGGCGGTGGGCGGGCAGGCTTAATGGGCGAGGTCGCCGAGGCCACGCGCCAAGCCGGTGGGCGGGTGGTTGGCATCATCCCCCAAGCCCTGGCTGACCGCGAAGTGGCCAACCCTTTGTGCGATGAGCTACACATTGTCGAAAACATGCACCAGCGCAAAGCCATGATGGCGCAGCGCAGCCATGCTTTTTTGGCACTGCCCGGCGGCATTGGTACGTTGGAAGAGCTGTTTGAAGTCTGGACTTGGCGACAACTGGGCTACCACGACAAACCCATTGGCCTATTGAATGTGAATGGCTATTACGACCGGCTGCTGGAGTTTTTGCGCCACACCGTCGCCACCGACTTTATGGCCGGCTGGCAGATGGAGCTGGTCAGCACCGACGCCCGTGTGCCGCAACTGCTCGCCCACCTGGTGCAAACAGCGGGCACTAGCCCGCAAGACCGGCCTATTTGATATTCGATGCTTATTGCCCAGGGCTGCCCCTGCCCCTACGCCTGCCTAGCTGTGTGGTGGGGGCGCGTCCAACATGTTCTCAGCCTTTCTACGTTGGTAGCGTCTTCTGCCTGATTCTTCTTATGACCTCTGCCCGCAAGCCTTCACCTTCACGCCCGTATGCCCGCCCTATCTCGCAAAAAACCAGCGTTGGTAAAAAAGTAAACAAAAACTGGCTGAACCAGCATTTGAACGATCCCTACGTACAAGCAGCGCAAAAAGATGGCTACCGCGCCCGCGCCGCCTACAAGCTACAAGAAATTGATGCCCATCTGCATCTGCTGCACCCTGGTCAGGTGGTGGTGGACTTGGGCTGTGCCCCAGGTGCTTGGAGCCAATACCTGCGCCGCAAACTCGGTAGTGCCAATGCTGCCACTGGCAGTGGGCAAGCGGCTTTGCAAGGCAGCATCATTGCCTTGGATTTGCTGCCCATGGAGCCTATTGAGGGTGTGCATTACATCCAAGGCGATTTTCGTGATGACGGTGTATTGGCTCAGCTAGAGTCTGCCTTGGCCGGGCGGGCGGTGGATGTGGTTGTCTCTGATATGGCTCCTAACCTGAGCGGCCACAGCAGCACCGATGGCGCTCGCATTGGGCATTTGATAGAGCTGGCGCTGGACTTTGCCACTCGCCACCTCCAGCCTGGTGGTGCGCTCGTCGCCAAGGTGTTCCATGGACCGGGCTATGACGACTGGGTGAGCCAGTTTCGCGCCGCATTTGTGCAAGTGAAGGCGTACAAGCCCAAATCCTCACGCGATAAATCGGCAGAGACGTTTTTGATTGGTCAGCGCTTGCGCTAATTTGGTTGCGCTGATTGTGCTGATGCCGCCGGGAAGGGTCGCAACAGCTATGCCTGACCCGGCAAGGCCAGCAAAGCCTGCGCCGTTGCCTGCGCAGCACCGCGATGGATTTGGGCAAATTGCAGCGCGTATTGACGCGCCGCCTCTAGCGCAGCGGGGTTCTCTAGGCTATCGAGTGCCAAATCCATGGCCTGGCCAATGTCCGCCGCGCTTTGCGCCGCCCCGCAGGCGATGGCTTGCTCTGCCGCTAGGCTGAAGTTAAAGGTATGCGGCCCCAGCACCATGGGGCAGGCGCAGGCGGCAGCCTCAATCAGATTTTGGCCGCCTAGGGGGGCAAAGCTCGCGCCCAGCAGGCCGATGTGGGCGCTGGCGTAGTACAGCGCCATCTCGCCCAGGCTGTCGCCTAGCCAGACATCTACTTGCGTTTGCCCTTGGCTTGGGGGCAGGCGCTCGCCCCACAGGCTGCGCCTGGCAACGCGCAAGCCCGCTTGGGTCAGGAGCTGCTCCACCTGCGTAAAGCGCTGGGGGTGGCGCGGCACAATCAGCCACTGCACCGCCTGGGCACGCGGGCGCGTTTGCCAGGCGGCCAGCCATTGCAGTTCTTCGCCCTCGCGGCTGCTGGCTAGCAGTAGCACGGGGCGGGGGCTCGCAACGCGCCAGGCGGCTCCGGTGGCCAGTTGGGCGGCATCGGGCTGCACATCAAACTTGATATTGCCCAGCACGGCTTGCACCGGTGCGCCTAGGCTGCGCAGGCGCTGGGCATCTTCCTCAGACTGGGCTAGTACGCTGTGCAAGGCGCTATAAGCGGGTACGGCAAGGGCGCGTAGGCGCTTGGCTCCTTGCCAGGATTTTTCATTCAAGCGGGCATTGACCAGCACCAGGGGGATGCCCGCGCCTTGGCACTGTGCGCACAGATTAGGCCAGACTTCGGTTTCCATCAGCACGCCCAGGCGGGGCTGAAATTGCTGCAAAAAGCGGCGCACTGCCCCCGGCGTATCCCAGGGCAGCCAGACTTGCACGTCACCGTCTTGCAGCAGCTTGGCTCCTTCGGCGCGACCTGTGGCGGTGCTATGGGTGAGCAGCAGGCGCAGTTGCGGCTGGCGACGGCGCAACGCCGCCAACAATAAAGCGGCCACGCGGGTCTCGCCCAAAGAGACGGCATGTATCCACACCCATTGACCACGCCCGTCGTGCCCTAAATCGGTGGGCAGGTAGCGGCCAAAGCGCTCGTGCATGGCTAAGGCGTAGCCAGGCTCGGCGCGGGCACGCCGACGCAGTTTGCGCTTAAGCAGGGGTTGAGCCAGCCAAGTACCCAGGCTGTAGAGGGAGCGTGCCCAGTTCATAGGCATGGCGCATCAGGCTTGACGCGCCCCAGCAGCACCAGCATCTGCCCCCGAATGCGCTCCAGCGCGGCGGGGGTTTGGCCTTCAAAGCGCAGCACCAGCACGGGGGTGGTGTTGCTGGCGCGAATCAGGCCAAAGCCGTCCGGCCAATCGACGCGCAGGCCGTCAATCGTGCAGATGTGCGCTGGGGCGGCAAATACCTTGGGGGCAAGGGCTTGTAGCTCGGTAGCGAGGCGGTGCGGCTCCCCCTCGGCGCAGGCGATATTGATTTCTGGCGTGCTGTGGCTTTGCGGCAGGGCGTTAAGTACCGCGCTAGGGTCGGCATGGCGGCTGAGGATTTCCAGCAGACGCGCAGCCGCGTAAGTGCCGTCGTCAAAGCCAAACCAGCGTTCTTGGAAAAAGATATGCCCGCTCATCTCCCCGCCCAGCGGTGCGTTGACGGCTTTCATCTGCGCTTTGACAAGGGAGTGGCCGGTTTTGTACATCAGCGGCTCGCCACCGGCAGCGGCAATCGCTTGGGGCAGTTGCTGGCTGCATTTGACATCAAACACAATCGTCGCCCCCGCATTGCGCGAGAGCACATCTTGGGCAAACAACACCAGTTGGCGGTCGGGAAAGATGTTCTGCCCGTCTTTGGTGAGGATGCCCAGGCGGTCGCCATCGCCATCAAAGGCTAGGCCGAGTTCGGCATCGCTGTTTTGCAAAGCGGCCATGAGGTCGTGCAGGTTTTCGGGCTTGCTGGGGTCAGGGTGGTGGTTGGGGAAGTTGCCATCGACTTCCGAGAACAGTTCCACCACCTCGCAGCCCAAGTCGCGCAGCAGCGCAGGCGCAGAGGCTCCGGCCACGCCATTGCCGCTATCGACCACGATTTTGAGCGGGCGCATCAGC
>JAHAYB010000113.1 GCA_018384835.1 Comamonas sp. | reverse complement strand
TCATTATATTTGTCTATTAATTTATAGTTTGCGTAAGTCCTACTCAAAACGGAAGCAGCAGCAATCAGGCCGGTAATAGTGGCAGTATTAGTCGCCACATTGAGGAGAATTTTCGATAAATCTGCTAACTTTAGCTCTTTGTAGGCCAGCCCCAAGGCCAAGGCAATCATGGAGGCGACCGCACCTGATTCCGTCGGTGTCATCACCCCTAGCATAATACCCATAATCACCACAACAGGAATAGCGGCTGGAACCAAGCCATCAACCACTATTTTTATAGCGGATTTATCGGTACGGCTAGCACCTTTTGGTAAACCTTCACCGAAAATATCTGTCAGTAAAATAACCAGTGCCAAGGCGATAATTACCACAACCCCAGGAATAATACCGGCAATAAAGAGTGGGGCAATCGGCTGTACAGCTACTACACCATAAATAATCATTAGCATGGAGGGCGGAATAATCGGCCCCAGCAAACCAGCAGAGACAGTCACTGCGCCTGAGAACTCGCGCTTATAGCCCATGCGCTCCATAGCCGGAATCATGACCTTGCTCACCACCCCAATTTGCGCCACTGCCGAGCCTAAAATGGATGCGGCCAGTGCATTGGTAATGAGATTGGCGTAGGCCATGCCACCGCGCAAGCGGCCTACTAGCAATTCGGTGACAGCAATCAGGCGCTGGGTTAGGCCAGCTTGCCCCATGATTTCGCCTACTAGCAGGAATAATGGTATGGCCAACAGACTGTTGATTTCTAATGCGCCATAAAACTGCAAGGGCACCGATTCATAGAGCACCTCTAAATCATTGCTAGCCATAAAGACGATAGCGCCCGCCAAAATGGTTCCTACAATCGGAAAGGCAGCAAAAAGCAGTAGGAAGAAAACAATCAGGGTCAACATGTTTTAGCTTTCTTTCTGAAATGCTTGTTGAATATGTTTGGCAATAATTATCAACTGATGAAATGCCATACAAGCAAAGACGATGGGTAATACGCTGTAGTTGTACCAACGAGGCAATTGTGTAGTGGCTCCCATTTCTAAGCGTACATCGGGGCGTTGTATCCATTCCCAACCTAGCTTGGTCAAGAACAGCACCAAAATCAACATGCCTACGCCTAGTAGCGCAAATAAAAAATGCTGATTGCGTTGAGATAAAGCACGGGGCAGAAAATCGATATTAACCAGTTGCTGGTTTTGCAGCAAAAGGGAAGTACCTACCAGCGTCAAGAAAACCAAGAGCTGGGCAGCCACTTCTTCAGCCCAGAATAAAGGGGCGTTAAAGAAATAACGCAAAATAACCTGCGCCATCATAATCAGGGCAATAGCGGCCGTTAGCGCCATGGCCAACATGCGCTCTAGGCTGGCCAAGCCATTATCAAGTCGCTGTAAGGTGTGAAGAATCGGCATCTTGAATGTTCCCGTCCGAATAAAAAGCCAGACAACAACGGATGGCTGCTGTCTGGCTGGGCTTAATGAGCGCAACTAAAGCGGTTAGCGGTTGTTACAGACCTTGGGCTTGTTGGTAGAAGTCGGCAATCAAGGGGTTTTTGCCCGTGTATTGCTCGCGCACCTGTGCGCCTACGGCCTGGAAGGATTGCAAATCAGCATCCACCACTTTCGCACCATCAGCGGTAGCAGTGGCTAGGTTGTCTTGGTCAGCCTTGATGGCGGTTTCGTAGCCTTTTTGCTCGGCCTCGGCCACTATCTGGCTAATCATGTCGCGCTCTTCTTGGCTGCGTGCTTCCCACCATTTTTTAGACACCACAATCACACCGGGGAAGGCGGAGTGGTTGGTCATGGTCAGGTAGGGCGCTTGTTGGTGAAACTTCATCCCTACCAGCGCATCCAGGTCCACATCGACGGCATCGAGCAGCTTGGTGGTCAGCGAGGGTGCAACCTCGGGCAAGGGCATGGCCGTGGGGGCGGCACCATTGGCACGCCACCAGTCGTTATAGATGGGGCTGGGGAAGGAGCGGATTTTCTTGTTTACCAAGTCCTTGGCATTGGCAATGGGTTGCACTGCCAGCACATGGCGCATTCCGGCAAAGGTGTAACCCAGGCCAACCATGCCATGCGCTTCTAGGCGCTTGAGCATTTCTTGTGCAGCCGGGGTCTTCACCGCCTTGGTGGCATGGGCAACATCTTTGAAGGTGTAGGGCAAAAACCAGGCTTGGAAAGATTCCTCGCGGTTAGAGACGGCTCCGACCGTCATGATGCCAAAGTGCTGTGCGCCGCTTTGCATGAGGTTAATCATCTGTGCCTCAGTGCCCAGTTTGGAAAGGGGGCTGACGGCGATTTTCATCTTCCCACCGGTGGCCGCTGAAAGCTTTTCCCCCATGTCTTGCGCCACTTGGTGCCAGACATGCGAGGGTGGGGTGACGTGGCCTAGCTTGAGGGTCTGTGCCCAGCCAGTGCTGGCCAATACGCTAAGGCTGGCAGCCAGTAGGGTGTGGGTCAAGAGTTTGCGGGTTGTCATACAGACAGTCTCCTTGTCAGGGTAGGGGCTGGTTGTTGAAGGCTGGATAGCAGGCTTTTACGGAAGGCTTTAGGGCGCTGCATCTATTTGCACAGCAGGGGCGGCCTGGGCAAAAGCGGGCAGTTGCAAGCAAGCCTGCTCTACCGCCGTAATGCGTGGCCAAGCGGACAAGTCCACGCCAAAGCGGCGGGCGCTTTCCAGTTGGGGGATGAGGTACACATCCGCCACCGTGGGGCTGTCGCCACAGCTAAAGCGGCCTTTGTCAGCCTGGCTGTAGGGGCTGCTGGCCAGCAAGTCTTCATAGGCTTGCAGGCCACTGCGAATCCACTGGCCGCACCAGGCGTTGATGGCGGCTTCATCAGCACCCAGCTCGTGGCGCAGGTATTCCAGAATGCGGCGGTTGTTGATGGGGTGGATGTCGCAGCCCACCAGTGCAGCTAAGGCGCGTACATGGGCGCGTTCACGCAGGTCGCTGGGCAGTAGGGCGGGGCTGGGGTGGGCTTCTTCCAGCCACTCGATGATGGCGGGGGACTGGATAAAGGGCTGTTCTTGCCCCTCCACCACCAGGGCGGGCACTAGCTGCTGGGGGTTAAGGGCTTTGAAGCGGTCGCTCAAATGCTCGCCCTTGCCCAGGTGAACGGGCAGGTAGTCGTAGGGCAAGCCCTTCAAGTTCAAGGCAATGCGCAGGCGGTGGGAAGAGCCGCTGCGCCAAAAGTTGTAAAGCTGCATCATGCTTTTTAGGCGCTAAGGCTTATTCAGCAGCGCCAATGTTTAGGGACAGTTCGGCCACACCTTCTACGCGGCCTGTGATGCGGTCGCCTGCCACTACCGCGCCTACGCCTTCGGGGGTTCCGGTGTAAATCAGGTCGCCGGGTTGCAGGTGGTAGAACTGGGTCAGGTCGGCAATCAGCTCGCGGATGTTCCAAATCAGCTTTTCAACGTTGGAAGACTGCTTGGTTTCACCGTTGACTTCCAGGGCAATGGCGGCCTGCTCGATGATTTGACCGGGCATGTGGACGATTTCGGTACAGACCGAGCCGTTTTCGATGTCTTTGCCCAAATCCCAGGGGCGGCCTTTTTCGCGGGCAACCAGTTGCAGGTCGCGGCGCGTCATGTCTAGGCCAGCGGCGTAGCCATAGACCAGCTCATGCGCTTGCTCGGCGCTGACGCGAAAGCCCGCTTTGCCTACGGCCAGCACTAGCTCCATTTCGTAGTGGTAGTTTTGGGTGCCGGGGGGGTAGGGGATGGTGGCTCCGCTTTCCACCAGGGTTTGCGGCGCTTTCAAGAAGTAGAAAGGCTTGTCCACGGTTTTATCGACAGGGCGGTCCATCTCAATGGCGTGGGCGTAGTAGTTGCGGCCTACAAAGAACAGGCGGTTGATGGCGTAGCGCTCGCTCTTGCCACGAATGGGCAGGGATTGCACGGCGGGAGGGGGGAAAACGTAGTTGGTTTGGCTCATGAAAAAATGCCTTTCATTTCAAATGAAGCAATGAGGGGTAGGGGAGGGGGAGAGGGCAAGCGGTTGAACCCAGCTTTAGCCCATTTGCACGCGGTGGCCTTGGATGGCCTCAAAAATCGGCGCATCACAGAAGCGGAACAAGTCCAGCGAAGCCTGGCCATTGTCAGCCTGTGCGGTAAAGGGCTGCCACGAGGGTACGACAAACATATCACCGCGCTGCACTTGCCATTGGCGCTCGCCCACACGCACCGTACCTGTGCCATCAAATACTTGGTACACCGAAGAGCCAACCTCACGGCGCGTTTGCGAGGCTGCGCCCGTGCGCAGGCGGTGCATTTCGCAGCGGATGGTGGGCAGCACATCGCGGCCATTGGTGGGGTTGCTGTAGCGCACGGCGGCATGGCCGGGGCTGAGGGTGGCGGCGTAGCCTTCGGCCTCTAGTGCTAGCTGCTCGTTCAGCGCCTTGTCGGTATCCACCCAGCGGTAAGCCAGCAGGGGCGAGCTGGCGGTGGATTCCAATTGCGAGACGGGGCGTAGCCCTGGGTAGCCCCATAGCCGCTCGGAGAACGAGAACTCGGGCGTGGTGTGCTCTTCTGGCGGGATTTCATCGCGGCCAAATTCAAAGAAGGCGCATTCGTTGTGGTAGGCGAAGGGGATGTCCAGCCCGTCAATCCAGGCCATCGGCTCGGTGGCCGAGTTGTGGTGGGCGTGCCAGTTCCAGCCGCCCTGGGGCAGAAAGTCGCCGCGCGACATGCGGATGCTGTCGCCGTTGACCACCGTCCACACGCCTTCCCCCTCCACCACAAAGCGAAAGGCGTGCTGGCTGTGGCGGTGCTCAGGCGCATCTTCACCGGGCATCAGGTATTGAATAGCAGCCCATAAGGTGGGCGAGGCGTAGGGGCGGCCACCCAGCGAAGGGTTGGCCAGGGCGATAGCGCGGCGCTCGCCACCACGGCCTACGGGCACGATGTGGCCAGCTTGGTCAGCCAGGCGGCGCAGATTGTTCCAGCGCCACAGGTGGGGGGTGGCCTTGCTTTGTGGGTGGAGGGGCATCAGGCTGCCAATTTCTGTCCACAGGGGAACCAGCATTTCCTGCTCAAAGCCGCGATACAGCTCTTCTAGGGCGGGGGTGACGGCGGGCTGGCCGGGTTTGTCCAGCGCTTGCAGGCGCACGGGGGAGGGGAGTACATCCATCGTTGTCATAGCAAATACCTCGGTGGAGAAAATTAATGGGGGCTAAAAGAGGGCAAAAAATCAGTCTTCTGCCAGGCAGTTTTCTACATTCCAGCCATAGAGCCATTCCATAGCATCGTAGAAACGCTCGGCACTGCGGCCACGCCACAAGTTGTTGCGTACCAGACGCTCCACCCCTTGGGCGTGGTAGATACGCCCCATCTCGCGGCTGGAGAGCACGATGCGCGCGGTGCGGGCTACGCGGCTGCGCTGGTAGAGGTCTAGTGCCTTATCCCAGTCGCCGGGGTGCTTGGCCAGGGCTTGCCCCAGGGTGACGGCATCTTCCATGGCCATGCAAGCGCCTTGCGCCATGTATTGCGTGGTGGGATGGGCAGCATCGCCCAGCAAGGTGATGCGGCCAAATGACCAGGTGCCAATTGGCTCGCGGTCTGCCGTCGCCCAGCGCCGCCAGCTTTTGGGCAGCTCAATCAATTGGCGGGCGCGGGGGCAAATGCCTTGGAAGTAGCTTTCCACTTCTTCCTTGCTGCCGTCACGCACGCCCCACTCTTCTTGTTCGCGGCTGTGGAAGGTCACCACCACGTTGTACTGCTCACCGCCGCGCAGGGGGTAATGCACCAGGTGGCAGTTGGGGCCGACCCAGATGCTGGCGGCATTCCATTGCAGGTCTTGCGGAAAGTCTTGCTTATCCACCACGGCGCGATAGACCACATGGCCAGTCACGCGGGCGGGGTCGCCCACCAATTGCTCGCGCACTACGGACTTCACGCCGTCTGCGCCAATCAGCGCCTGGCCGTGGTACGCCTTGCCATGCTGGTCGTAGATGGTCACGCCATTGGCATCTTGCTCTACGCGCTGGATATGGGTGTCGGTAAAGAACTCCACCAGGCTGGATGCTTGCGCCCCTTCCAGCAGGGAAAGGTGGACATCAGCACGGTGGATGACGGCATAGGGGTTGCCAAAGCGCTGGCGAAAGGCTTCATCCGTGGGGATTTTGCCAACTTGGTATTCGTCCAGTGCGTCGTGCATCACCATGTAGTCGGTATAGACCGCACGGGCGCGTGCCTGGGGGCCAACGCCCAAGGCATCAAAGGCGTGGAAGGCGTTGGGGCCAAGCTGAATGCCCGCGCCAATCTCGCCCAGTTCTTTAGCCTGCTCAAAAACCTGCACGGCATAGCCCTGGCGCGATAGTGCCAGTGCGGCAGACAGGCCACCGATGCCGCCGCCGGCAACCAAGACGGGACGTTGAGAAGTGGGGGAAGAGGAAGAGGGGCTTGCGCTTGTGGGCATGGCATTCCTTGAGCGAGACTAAACAAATGATAAGAACACTTATGGTATCACTACTTATCATTTGATAATCCTAGGGAAAGCCCTTGGTATTTCTGAACAGCGGCGTAGATTAAAAAAGCCCCCAGTCTCAACGGAGACTGGGGGCGGTCTGTTTGGGGTAGGTGCTTGGCTGGGCTTAATGGCTAACTTGTTCGTGCAGCACCTCGTTAAGCTGGTCAACAATAATCGCCCAGGCGGCATCGTTGTGCATTTGCTCACTCAGGAACTGGCGCTGTGCCTCGTTCCAGAAAGGGGCATCACACAAAGCCACCTCGGCAGGTAGCTGGTGCTGCTGGATAAACTGGGCAATGGCCTCTTCGCTGGCATCCAAGCCTAGTTGCAAAAACAGATTGGTCATGCGTGGGGTGGTGCAGGTGCAAGTCATGGGGCTCTCTCCTTGGGTTGGTATGTCTCAGCCCATGCTAGCCTTCTTGCTGCGCTAGGCCAAGTGCGCAGGTTTTAACCACTTTCCAAGGATTGCTTTGCATGATTTACGGCATAGGCACTGATATTTGCGACATCCGCCGCATACGCGCCACGTTCGAGCGCCAGGGCGAGCGCTTTGTGCAAAAAATTCTGACTCCG
>JAHAYB010000107.1 GCA_018384835.1 Comamonas sp. | reverse complement strand
CCCAAGGTCCACTGCAGTGCGGACTTGCTGTCATCACGGTCGGCGTAGCCGACATTCGCGTGCAACTCGCTAGCACCCAGCGCGTAAGCTGCAGCGACGCGGTAGTTGTTCCACTTTTCAGCAGTAGCGGTGCGCTTGTTCATCTCAACGCGCTGCACGTAAGCACCCAGTGTCAGCTGATCGAGCATGTAGGTAGCACGCAAGGCGTACTGGCGGTTATCACCATGGTCGGTAAAACCTGCACCGATGCTGTAGTTAGCCGCTTGGTGGCTTACCGCCACATCCCAAACGTTCTGAGCGCCTGCTTGCTTTTCATGAAAACCGTGTGCCACTTCTACCCAAGTGTTCGCAAACACAGGAGTACGGTAGCCAATCTGGTTGCCAGCACGCAAAGTGTCGTAGGAATACAGTGCATCCGCCGAGCTGCCCGTGTCGTGGTTGTGCATGCTCACCATATCGGCAGTTTGCATGGACGACTCATAAGAGAACTTACCCAAACGCAACTTACCCAGATGGCTCTCCAGGAACAGTTCGCTTTCGCGGTTAAAGCTCAAGCCGGTGGCATTGGCACCAGCGCCAGTGTCCGAAGAAAAGCCGCCTTCCATCACGAAGCCAGCTTTCAAGCCTTGGCCCAAGTCCTCCACGCCACGGAAACCGATGCGCGAAGCGTTATTGAACATACCTGTAACAGTTTGGCCACCCAACTTTTGGTGCTCCATCGTTGTGTTCATACGGCCGTACAGCTGCACAGAGCCTTGAGCCATTGCAGACACAGACACTGCAGCCAACGCGGCTGCCAGAGCGATTTTTTTATTCAACATTCAACCAACCTTGGAATACAACCATTGCGTTATGGCTTTGCGCAGGCAAAGCCATCCCGACAGGGCAATGGCCACCCTGTTCGGATTCAAAAAGGAAGATCACGCTGGCAAGGTGCCAACTCGCGCAAGCTAGCGCATCAGAGATGGCTTATGACTCTGACTGCTCAGTGTCATCTTGCAAGTTGCGTGGATTGGGGAGGGGCTGACCGGTGAAGTGCAGGTGCCACTTTTGCAAAGCATTAAACAAGTGCAACCGTTCTTCACTGCTGAGTTGTTCCAGCAACTGCAGTTGTGAGGACTGGGCCTCTTGCATCGTTTGCGCGTTCACAAGCTCACCTTGCGATGTAATCACACAGGTGAGCTTTTTCTTGCCTTTATTACCCCGATCCTTAATCGTGATGAATCCCTTGTCTTCGAGAAGACGCAGCGTTTTAGAAACCAAGGATTTGTCTGTTGACGCCAGATGCTCAACTTCTTGAAATGAATAAACCCGCCCACCTGTCAAAACAGATAATATTTTCCACTCTACAAAGTTAAGGTCAGATTTATCAATATATTTCTGAGTCACTTCTTTGCGAATGATATTTCCAACAATACTCATAAGCGTTGAAGGAAAGTCGAAAACACTGAGATTATCTTTTGCGTTTTCAATATCAGCCCACGGATGGGTTGGAGCAGTTTTATTCATTACATCGTTCAATATCCAGATATCCTTATTTTAAGACGCTAGGAAGCTTCACGACCTCGTGCTACTTAGAAACGCGCTGAGCTGTAGTCCTTTGGATCCACAATCGTCTGCGTTTCATTGAGCACAAGCTGTGCAATCAGCTCGCCTGCAGCTGGAGCCATCGACAGGCCGTGCCCCGACATACCCGCCGCAAATACCAAGCCGGGGATCTGCGCAACCTTCTCAATAATCGGCGCATTGTCTGGTGTGATGTCGATCACGCCACCCCATTGGTCAATAGGTGCAACCTTCGCTTGGGGGAACGCCGCTTGGAACTTGTGCAGCGCGTCTTTGGTTTCTACATACTTGGGGTCCGGCGCCAAAATACGTTCGTGCTCAAAGGGCGAAACTTGGTCGTTGCGCCACGATGTTTGCGCAAACAGCGACTCATAGAATTCACGTGTAGGGTCTAACTCAAACTTGCTCCAGTTTTGCTTGAGGCTTTCATAGAAAGTCGGCGCAAACTTCAAGTTATCGAGCAACATGGGGGCGATGTTTGCAGGCAGCCCCACCGAATAAGTGCCCCCCACTTCCTTGCGCCATGGCGTTCCTGCACCCCAACCAGAGCCAAGAGGCGCATTAGCGAACTCTGGCAATCGCATCATGTAGGAATAGACACGCAGCAAAGGCATGTCGATGCCCAAGTTTTGCATGAACAAACGTGCCCATGCGCCGCCGGCCACGACCACCGACTTGCACTTGATCGTGCCCATTTCAGTGACGACGGCAGACACGGCACCCGCAGCAGTTTCTATCCCACGCACTGCGCAGCCTTCCACCACATGCAAACCTTGTGCAATCAGCGCATTGGTAATGCGAGGCAAACCTGCTGGTGGCTCCACACTGCCGTCCAGAGGTTGCAGCACCGCTGCATGCCAGCTGTCAGCCACGCCACCAGGCAAACGAGCTGCCAAGGCATCGCCTCGCAAAATTTGAACCGAATCACCACCTTGCTCAGGGTGGTCCTTTGCCCACTGCTCCCAAAAAGCAATGGATGCATCATCCTTGCATTCATACATCAAGCCGTTCTGGCGGTATGTGGTGTCAACGCCCAGCTTCTCATTGATGCCGCGCCATACTGCACCAGAAGGTGCTGCCAGTCCCAAACGACGTGCCTCATCACCCAAGGAAGAAACCCAACCGAAAGCACGCGACGACTGCTCGCCCGCAACCACACCCTTTTCCAAAACGACCACATTCTGGCCTTTTTGCTTCAGGTACATCGCCGCCATAATGCCAACAATACCGCCACCAATAATTGCGACGTCTACTTCAGATGGATTAGTATTGGAAGCATTAACCTTCTCTGCACGTGAAACACCCGGTGCTTGCTTACGCGAAGGGCGGACCCCCATATATCCAAGTGCCGATACACCAGCCAGAGCCAAAGCAGAAGCTCCACCGATTAATAAATTGCGACGATTTACAGTCATGAACTCACCATTAATATTTTGAATTTCAGCACCAATTAATATTTAACGGAGCACACTGAAAATCAACAGGGCGCAACTTTATTCTATTTTGACAAGTCAAAATAGAATCTCAAAAAATACCGCACTCAGTGCAATGGTTTTTTCATTCTATAATTTCAGAAATTTTTGAAATTTAAAAATTATTCTAGGCAAGTGGCAACTACCCCAAAGTAACCACCTTCAGAG
>JAHAYB010000080.1 GCA_018384835.1 Comamonas sp. | reverse complement strand
CCTCTGGGAAGGTCTGCCGCAGGTCTTTGCTAAATGCATCAATAAAGCCACTGCCCCAATGCGCGTGTACCTCCCTGTCCAGAATCTGCGCCCCCAGCTCGTAATACAGCGCAATCAATTCGGCATTGGCTGCCAACGCCGCCTGCTGTCGGGCCGAGGCAACGCGCTGTTTGATGGCTTGGAGCCAGTCTTGGTAGTCGGCCTGATGGGCTGTCGGCAGGCCGTCAGAAATGCGTTGATGGCTCATAGGGCTCCATGGTGTGGTGGTGCTGCTGCAGGCCGCAAGATCAACTGTGCAACTTCATGAAAGCGATCAAAGAATGCCTTGAAACTGGGCATGGTTTGCAGCTGCTCCCACGATGGCGGATGGTCTTGGCACCACTGGGCAAGCTGCGCTGCAGACTGCGGCCCACCCAAAGCGTGGTCGAGCTGGGACTTGGCTGAATGGGGCGACTTGTCGTTGCCAGAGATACTTTCCAGCGCCTCGTGCGAATGGCCGCCCGGTTGGGTGGTGGATAAAAGCCATGCCTCCGATTTCGGCTTGGGCAGCATGGGTACACCAAATTCAAAACCTGCATCTTTGAAACCATCCAACATGCTTTGCCATTTGGCGCTCCACAACTGCCCTGGTGCGCTGCGCGTGCCATCAGCATCTCTGAACAGCACGGCCACGATGGGAGCATCGCCCGCGCCTTGAAGCTCCAAAGCCTTCAAGCCCAATTGCCGGGCATTGCTGAAGTAAAGCTCCGTTTCTGCCGGTCTGTTGACTCCCCGCAGCCTTTGCATACGTCCGCCACTGTGCTTGGATGCCTGATGCAATGCCGTCTCGCTCACAAAAATGACGGCCTCCGGGATGGACAGCAAGTCATACCCCAGCAGCGGCTCCCAGAGGCGGCTCAACCACAGCGCCATCGGGCCAGGTGAAAAATCAGCGTCACAGCACACCCCTTGCGCGTTGTTGCAAGCGCCCATGTCCGATGAACCTTCCCCACTGACCAGCAGTTTCATGCGCCACCTGCGGGGTGGGCCTCGGCTTCTGCCTCGGCTTGCTCTTGCGCGCGCATGCGGGCGTCCGCTTGTTTGTCCATGGCGATGCACTCTTGGGCAAGCACGCGCAAATCGGTATCCACAAACGCATCGCCTGGCCCCATCGCTTCCAGCTTGGCCGCTATGCGAGGAATGGCGAAAAACGGGCGAATACGCGTTTCGCCCTCCGGTGTCTTGTAAAGCAACTGCACCGCACTGCGCGCCACATCGTCGGGCAGGTAGTTGAGCAGCAAAGGGCTGTGGGTGGTCACCAGTAGCTGCTGCGGACTTTTTAGCAAGGTATCTACCAAGGTTTCCACAATTTCCTGATTGATGCCGTTTTCCAGTTCATCCAGCAGCAGCAGCGAACGGTCTGATTCAGCCTGGGTTAAGACGGCCAAAATGCGCAGCAAGCCATCGTTGAGGTGCAACGCCTCTGTTTCTAAAACCTGCGAACCAAATTGTTCAAACACAGACAACTTTTTCCAGCCCGACCTTTGCGAGGTGATCTTGAAATCCACCAAGGCGGGGTAAAACTTCTGGAGCAGCGAAACCAGCGCTGTTTTACGCTCTCCTTTGATGTTGTCCAGATACGCAGAAAGCTTCTCGCCGCCAGCTCCAATGTCGCTCTCGCTGGCGCGGGCACTTTTGCGTAGCAAGTGCGGTGAAAGCAACTCCAGAGAGCGCACTCGGCGCAAAGCATTGCGAAACTCCAGCAAAGCAGCTGGTAGCTCAGAGTCCTTGAGTGCTGACAGGATGGAGCCTTGGTATTCAAAGGCAATGCTTTGGCTAGGTTTACCTTCTAGCTGAAATGCTTGTTCGCTTGAGCGAAGCAAAAAACCTCTGCCTTCGCTTCCCCCCAGGTAAACAGTTTCACGAGAACAGCGCAGATCGGTTCGATTGAACGAAGCGTTCCAGGTAATCTTTTCACCTGTTGTGACCTGAAAGTACACGGTGAACGTAATGTTGCTTTCTTTACGCAACTTGCATCTAAGGTCTGCTGCTGACCAACCCCGTTGTTCTAGCCATCCCTCTATATCACCACGGGCCAGCTGTGACAAAAAGTCCAGAGCTTGGAGCACAGTGCTTTTGCCCGCCCCGTTCATACCCACCAGGCAGTTGAAATGCCCGAGGCGAAGCGTCACCCCTGCCAGCGACTTGAAGTTGACGACCCGGATTGACTCAATCATAGTTTTATCAGTCAAAAGTAGCTCTAGCCCTTATGCAGCAAGCGCAAGCAGCTATTATTTTTAACATTCACTGTAAGCCCTTGGGCGTCCGCGTCCGACACAATGCGCCCTGCAATCGAGTGTGATTGGCGATGCCTTGCTCGCGGTTGCGCTGTTGCGCCTTTTGGGTCGCCACGTTGCCAATGGCCAGCATCTCCAAGGCTTGCTGGGCGATTTCGGCCTGTGTCCAGGTGCGGGGGTGGTGGGGTTTCATAAGTCTTCAGCCTTGCCGATACGCAGAGAGGCCAGCACGTTGCTGACGGTTTTTTGGCGAACCTGTTGTTTGCTGATGGTTTTCATGTTGATGCTCCATTACATGGCCGGAAAGACTTTTTCCAGCCACATCTTCAAGGCACGAAACTGAGGAGCCGCCTCATCCAGCAAGCCAGGCTTTGCCGCTTGCCAAAGCCCATGATCTGGCTCTGCCTGCCAAGCCAACCATGTGGCTACTTCGGCTTTTGGGCGCCGAGAGGCTTTGAACTTAGGCCCATTCGGAATTTGAGTGATTGACGCCTGAGCGTGCTGCATCAAGGCAATTTCACTCGGGTGGAGATTGCCTTGAATCCAATGCTCCAGCGCCCCCTCATCGGCATTGTTGGGCATCACCCATGCCCCAATGTCATGCAAGCCGTCGTTGTGTGCAAAAAGCAGGCCGCCCGGTTCAGCATGGGCGCGCAGTTCATACCCGGCAGGTTGAAGACGCTGGTGCAACTGGGCCACGGTGCGTTCAAAGCCACCACCATCGGCCGCGCTGTCTGCATCCACGGCAATGGCCAACCGCTCGATGTGCCCATCGGCCAATTGGCCCAGGTAGACCGTTTCCAGCACCGCGAACGCTGCTTGTTTGGTGTCTTTGGTATGGCCCGCATCGCGCGGTGTGCTCACCTTGACCTGCACGGGCAATTGCCACCGCTGGCACAGCGCCTCAAAAAAAGCCCGGTCGGCCTCCCCCTCGACCAGCAGGATGTTTTTATGGCTCATCGCACCTCCACATCCTGCTGGGTGATGTTCTGCAGGGCTGCTTCGTCAAACACCGTGGCAATCACCCGGCCTTGGTCGCTGCTGCGCACACTGCGGCCCAGGCGAAACAGCACGCCATCGGTCTCGGTGCGCGCCACGGCCACCTTGGTGAAGCTCTCAATGCAATCCCAGCTGTGCGTGGTGGCAAAAATTTGAATATCGTGGCGCTCGGCCATTTCAAACAGCAAGGCCCACACTTTCTCTTGCACCGAGTAATGCAAGCCATTTTCAAACTCGTCGATGAGCAGAAAGCCACCTTTGGCAGAAAACAGTTTCAGCGCCAATTGCAGCACGCGCAGCATGCCGTCACCCATGCTGTTGAGTGGCACGGGGCGCGACACACCGCTTAGCTTGACCAGGGCGGTTCGCGATGGTCGGGAACGAAGGGACGGTGGCGAATAGCCATCAGCGCGAACAAAGGTCAGGTTTTCAAAGTTGGGTTCAATCACCAGTAATGCCCGCTTGACCACCGCCTCCTGCTCTGTGAACACAATGCGATCCCACTCGTCGCCCAGCTCGTCCATAGAGATGAACTGGGTAGGTATGAAGCTGCACGGAACAGAAGATGGATCATAGGCAGAGCTGCGACGTGCCCCATTGAGCAGCTTGAGCGGGGGGAAGAACCTGCCCCCCTTGCGCACCAAAATAACAGGCTGTAACTCACCTTGG
>JAHAYB010000075.1 GCA_018384835.1 Comamonas sp. | reverse complement strand
TGTACGGTCAGGCTGGTATGGGGCTGGGTGGGCATGGGGCGGTGAGGGTAACCCAGGAGGTGCAGTTCTAGTGGTGCTCGATGGCGTGTGGCGGCTTGCGCGACGGCTTGCATGACTTCCCCTCCTTTGTTGGCACTAACACCGCCCAGGATGAAGATGCGCAGGTGCCCATCGGGCGCTATACGCCGGTGCTTTTGGGGGGGCAGTTCTTGGTTCTGCGGAATGTCGAGGTGCGGGACAAAACGAATGGCCGCTTGGGGGAAATAGCGCTGTAACCGCCGGGCGGTATCACGGCTGGGCGTGAGGACGTAGCGTGCCTGGGCCAGGAAGTGTCGATGGCGCATCCGCCAGTCTTCAATGCTTTCTTCTGTTGGTGCAGGGCGTTGCGCTAGGCAGGCTGAGCATTGCTGCGGCCCTTGTTCTTCGCAGTAGCGATGGTCAGCCAAGGTCATGGTTACTTGCGGGCAAGCGCTGTAGTAGTCATGTGCAGTGAAGTCGTAGGTGGTTCCCAACTCTAAAGGTAGCTGCATAAGACCGGAGTTGAGTCCCAGTAGATGGTGGTAATGGATGTGCTTTACGCCGAGCTGTTGCAGTTTGGTGCGCAGAGCGATGGCATCGTTGGGCCAGTGAAAGTCTTCGGTGTAACCTGCTGTCGGGTTGAGCCATTGCAGTCGCAGCATATGCTCGGGCAGGGGGATGAGGGTGAGGGTGTTGGCCCGAGGGGTGAGCCATTGGGCCAATTCGTGTACATGGCGCAGTGTGCCGCCCCCTAGGCTATGGGTCACCATCAATATGCACGGTAAATTACTGAGGCGCAGGCGTGCTTCATCTAAAGCATTGCGTGCTGCTTGTGCCGGATTTGTTTGTAGGTGCGCTTGCACCAGTGCGTCGTACTCTGGGTGTAGGCGCTGCAAGGTGGCATAAGCAGCTTCTTCGCGAGGCGTTTTGCTTTCTCCAAAACTTACTCCGCCGGTATGTAGCACGAAGGTGTCCAGTGCCAGCTGGTGGTTCCATCCGAGGTAGTGGGCACGCATGCAGAAGTCGTTTTCTTCACCATATCCTTTGCCAAAATTTTCAGTGTCGAAAAGCCCGGTTTGGTTAAGGCAGTCGCGTCGGATGTACATGCAAAAACCGACGGCGGTTGGGATGACGGTACTCGCATTGGGATGGGTGCTGGCACACAAGTGATCAAGGCTGGAGGTGTCAAACCCTGGGGGTAAATCGTTGTTTGCGCAAAATCGGGGGTAGCTGCAAATCGTGGCGTTGTTGGACAGAGGGGTAACGGTGCCGGTTGCTGCATCGCGATAGGCTGTTGCATGCAGGCGATCAAGCCAGTTGTTTGCAACTTCGGTGTCGCTATTCAGGAGGAGTACATCGTGTGTGGGGTGCAGTGCCATCCCGCGGTTGACGGTTGCGACAAAGCCAAGGTTGCTTTCGTTCTCGAGCAAGGTCATGCGTGGCTCTTGCTGGGCAAGTTCACGCAGCCACTGTGCCAGGGCAGGTTCTGGGCTGGCATCGTTGATTACTATGATGTGGTGAGGCTGCGCATAGGAGGCTTGCAGTACTGACTGCAAGCAGCGTCGAGTGTCATCCAATCCCCGATAGACGGGGATGATGATGTCAATGGCTTCAGCTGCTATAGCTGTGCTCGCCGGAGCCGACATGGCAGGTGTTGTGCAGGCTGTAGTTTCTGGCACCGGTGGTGTGCCGGTATCGGGGGAGATGGCATCGGGCGCGATGGCGTCTGGCGGGGGCATTGGTGCCGACGGTGCGCTATTGGCAATAGATTGTGTAGGCGCGGTAGGCAAGCTGTTGTTTGCCAGTAGCCGTCGCTTGAGTCGGCCAAGTTTTTGCATGGCACGGTAGCTGCGCGATGCTTCTATGCTGTGGATGTAGTGTTGATGATCTTCTAGCAGGGCACGCAGGTGGGCACTGATTTGTTGTTGATGCTGCAGTTGATGTTCCGTTGTGTGCAGGGCCTGTGTCTGGATGGCATATTGATGACGCGATTGCTGTATTTCTTGGTCAGCGCGGGTGAGGTCTGCCTGCATCGCATGGGTAGATTGACTTAAAGCTGCGTAATCGGCAGACATGGGCCAGCCTAATTCAATGTCAAGAACGCAGCCTGCACTGGCAAGGCATTGGCGCAGCACATCGGGTGGGATGGGTAGCTGCCACCAAGGGTCATCGCTGGTGAGCAGCAATAGCATTGCGTTTGGAGCGGTGGCGCTGGCAGGCTGTAGGTGAATATTGCTGCAGGGGGTGCTGCTCAATCCGAGGGGGGTGGATTTTTGTGGGGTCCAGGCCCAGCGCAGTTGTCCTTGGTGATCGTACAGATGTATTTGATACAGGTGTAGAAAACCAGGCCGGTCGGCGGGATCCCAGCGCAATACTGGCTGCAGGGTGTTACAGGCGGGCAGCTCAAACCGCAGGTTTTGATGGTATTGCCCAATACGGCCCCGAAGGGTGTGTTTACAGCTTTCATTTAGTTGCCCCTGTTCCCCCCAGTACAGGTCGCTGCTAAAGCTGGGATGGGCTTCAGCGTTGTGCTCAAGCAGGGCGGTGGTTTGCTGTGCACAAGCATCCGTGTCTGGACGGGTGGTGCAAATGAACTGATAGGTCAGTGCATCAGGCAGTGCGAGCAGGTAGCGGATAACTGCTGGCGGGAGGCTGTCCGGGTGGATGGCTTTAAATTCTGAGTCATCCAAGGGTCTCTTAATGGTGCTTAGCGCATTGATTGCCCATCCTTTTTCTGTGAAAAAACGAATCAGT
>JAHAYB010000048.1 GCA_018384835.1 Comamonas sp. | reverse complement strand
TATCGCCCCTATCGCCCCTATCGCCCCCTATGGCATCAAGGGGCGGGTGCTGTTGGCAATGGCGTGGCTGTGGCTATGCACCCCCGGCCTGTGGATGTGGCCAAGCGGTCGCGCCGTGCTGGAGGGGCTATTTAGCGCTGCTTTGCTGTCGTTTTGCCTGCTGTGGCGGGTGAGCCGACGCATAGCAGCGCTGCTGCTTTGGTGGTCAGGATTGGCCAGCTTGGGCTATTTTTTTGCGGTTCACTCCGCGCCGGATGAATACTTTTGGCACGCGCTTCTAGGCAGTCACGCGCAGGAGGCTTGGGAGTTTGCTACTGCCTTTCGTCCGCAAGCGCTGACCTTCATTGCCCTGTGGTTGCTACCCGCCAGCGCTGCGCTGTGGTGGCTATGGCGATGGCCTACTACGTCTAGGGCGGTAAAGCCGCTCAAAGGCTTGCGCTTGCTGGGCTGGGTAACGCTGCTGCTGTGGTTGCTATGGATGGGTGTCTCTCTGGCGAAGGGCTATAGCGTGCGTAAGGCGGTCAGTCGGGTGGAACGCGTCCATCCCCTGCCGCTGCTGGGCGCTTGGCTGGACTACCGCGCCAGCGCCGCTTTGCTGACTTTCGTGCCCGAAGTTGCTGCCCCTATCCAAGCCCCGATGGTCGATGTGCTGGTCGTCGTACTGGGCGAAAGTGCCAGTGCCCAGCGCTGGTCACTACTGGGCTACGAAGGACAGCCCACCAATGCCGCGCTGCTTCCTTTGGCCGAATCGGGCGAACTAATGAGCCTGCCGGTGCTGACCAATGGCAATAACACCGGCAAGACCCTGCCCGCGCTATTTACCGGTTTGCCGCTAGAGGCCGCCAGCCATGCTCCTAGCTATCTGGACTGGGCGGGTAGAGCAGGTTTTTTGCGCTCTAGCTTTGCCAATCAGCAAGCGCCCGGCCTAGCCAATATCGCCCTGCACCGAGGCTCAGAGCGCTTTGAAAAACTACCCGATGGCCGCTTAGATGAAGATTTAAGCCCTCTGCTATCCAAGGCGCTGGCCGAGGTTCAGGCAAGCAAGGAAAGCAAGGCAGGCCAACCGCAATTACTCACGCTGCACCTCTACGGCAGCCATCCCCGCGTGGAAAAGCGCTATCCCGCCAGCGCTGCCCAATGGCCGGATGCCTACGACAACAGCATCGCCTACACCAGCAGCCTGCTGGCGCAGTGGATAGGGCAATTGCAAGCTCTGTCTGCCCAACGCCCAGAGGCGCGGATAGCGCTGGTGTATGTGTCCGATCACGGGGTGGATTTCCCCGCCTGCGGCGGCAGCTACACCCACGGCCATACACGAAGCAGTTATGAAGTGCCGCTCATGCTGTGGGCGAACCATGCGCTGCGCCAGTCTGAACCCGATTGGTGGCAAAACTGGCAAGGCTATGCCGCCAGCGCCGTCACCGAGCAAGGGCTGCCGCGCTATCACAGCTTGCTATTTAGTCAGTTGCTGGCCAAATTGCTGGGGCAAGCGCCCTTGCCCACCGCGCAGACATTCCAAAAGCCAAGTTCAACAACCGCCATTAGCCTCTCTGCCTCAACATGTGAGGATTGGGGCGAGCAGGTTCGCGCCCAACATCCGGCAGCCGCGCCTTAATTTTTTTAACTATCTCAACCAAGGAGAAGCAGCATGAGCACCGTTCCATCAGACTTATACAATCATGCTCACACATGATTAAAGCTGACTTCCTGCTTCGCCGAGGAAGGTTTCACTGCCGTCTTGCGACGGCGGCCAGCGCCTTCCTCTCCACAGGCTGAGACGGTGGAACTCACCGCCATGTTCTTCAAATTGACCGCAGCATTGATGTCGCGGTCATTTTTTTGCCCACACGCAGGGCACTCCCAATGGCGCACGGCCAACGGCAGGGCATCGAGCTTGTGCCCGCAGCCCGAACACGTCTTGCTGCTGGGGTAGAAGCGATCCCCTACCACAATCTGCCCACCGCGCATCGCCGCCTTGTATTCCAGTTGCCGCCGCAACTCGAAGAAACCCATGTCGGCGATGGAGCGAGCCAGGCGGCGGTTCTTCACCATGCCCTTGACGTTCAAATCCTCAATGCCGATGGTGTGAAACCGGCGCGTCAGATTCGTTGTGAGTTGGTGCAGCGCATTGCTGCGGATTGCCGCAATGCGGGCGTGCAGCCTTGCCAGCTTGGCTTTGGCCTTCTTGCGATTTTTGGAGTCTTTTTGCTTGCGACTCAAGCAGCGTGAGAGCCGTTGCAGGCGCGATAGCAGCGCTTTGTGTGGCTTGGAGCAATTGATGGTTTCTCCCGTCGAGAGCGTTGCCAGTGCCGAGATACCTAAATCCACGCCTACCGCTCCTTGGTTTTCGGCTTTGGGCAGGTGTGAATCGTCTTTGGTATCCACGGCAATGCTGACAAACCA
>JAHAYB010000040.1 GCA_018384835.1 Comamonas sp. | reverse complement strand
CTCCTGAGGTAAGGGGCCAAAACGATGGACAAGCTGGCGGCGTAAAACCTCGCTCTCGCCCTTTTGCAGACCTTTTTGCAAGCCCTTCTGTAAACCCCGCTCTTCATAAGCCTGCTCCCATTGATCCAAACGGTGGGCGAGTGTCATTTTTAACTCCTTTAAATCTTGTACCTTGGGCAGAACCAAGTCTTGGCGTTTTTGGCGCAGCAGTACCGCTCTTATCCAGAAGGCAAAGGTGCGCTCTAGTTCCGGGTTGTCGGCCAGCCAGAGGCGTAGCTGGTCTATCAGGTCTAACAGCGCCTGCTTTCCAGGGTGCTGTAGTCCAGGCTTCGGGGATAAAGCCCAGCACCAAATCCCGCACGACTTCGGGGGCGGAGAACAGCAGTTTGTAGGAGGCATCAGCGTCTTGGGGCATGGTGTTATTAAGCCCCAAACACCTCATCCAAGCTACGTGCATCCAGTACGCGCAAGCCCCAAAGCGCTAATTGCTCGCTAGAGGCTTGGTCCATGCGGGCAAGTAATTCCTTAGACAAGGGGCCAAAGCGATGCACAAGTAGGCGGCGTAGGAAGTCACTTTCGCCTTCGGCGCGACCCTCGGTGCGGCCTTCGGCGCGACCCTTCTTTAAGCCCCGCTCTTCATAAGCCTGCTCCCATTGATCCAGTCGGTGGGCGAGTGTCATTTTTAACTCCTTTAAATCTTGTACCTTGGGCAGCACCAAATCTTGGCGCTTTTGGCGCAGTAGTACCGCTCTTATCCAGAAGGCAAAGGTGCGCTCTAGTTCCGGGTTGTCGGCCAGCCACAGGCGTAGCTGGTCTATCAGGTCTAGCAGCGCTTGCTCACTTTCGGGCTGCTCAAAAGCCATGATAGCGGCAACCAGATTGGAAATCTTGCCTAGCTGCTCGCTGCTGTACTGGTTGTGCTCAATCAGTAGGTATTGCAGCTGGGGCAGGTATTGGGCGACCAAACCTGGCGCTTTGGGAATCAGGTTGGCAATGTTGGTGGCTGCTGTCCATTTGCGCTCGCCGTTGTAGAGCACGATGGGCAGCACCGGTGGCAGCTTTTTACCGGGCAGCACCTGTTTAGCACGTATCAAGTCCTGGTAGAGCAAGCCCACATAGGTCATGATGCGCACGGCCATCCAGGGGTCGTTTTTGCTTTGAAATTCAATCAGCAAATACAAATACACCCACTCACCGCCAGCGCGTACTCGCCACACTACATCGTCTGCCCGGTGGCGAAAATCGTCCGTCACATAGCTGCCGGGCATTTTTTCCAGAGTGCTGTAGTCCAGGCTGTGCAGCCACTCATCGGGGATAAAGCCCAGCACCAAATCTCGCACGACTTCGGGGGCGGAGAACAGCAGTTTGTAGGAAGCATCGGCATCTTGGGGCATGGTGTTATTTAAGCCCCAAACACCTCATCCAAGCTACGCGCATCCAGTACGCGCAAGCCCCAAAGCGCTAATTGCTCGCTAGAGGCTTGGTTCATACGGGCAAGCAACTCTTTAGGCAAGGGGCCAAAGCGGTGCACAAGCAGGCGGCGTAGGAAGTCACTTTCGCCCTTCTGCAAGCCCTTCTGCAAACCCTTTTGCAAGCCCCGCTCTTCATAAGCCTGCTCCCATTGATCCAGTCGGTGGGCGAGTGTCATTTTTAACTCCTTTAAATCTTGTACCTTGGGCAGTACCAAGTCTTGGCGTTTTTGGCGCAGCAGTACCGCTCTTATCCAGAAGGCAAAGGTGCGCTCTAGTTCCGGGTTGTCAGCCAGCCATAGGCGTAGTTGGTCTATCAGGTCTAGCAGCGCCTGCTCGCTTTCGGGCTGCTCAAAAGCCATGATAGCGGCAACCAGATTGGAAATCTTGCCTAGCTGCTCGCTGCTGTACTGGTTGTGCTCAATCAGCAGGTATTGCAACTGAGGCAGGTATTGGGCGACCAAGCCCGGCGCTTTGGGAATCAGGTCGGTAATGTTGGTGGCTGCTGTCCATTTGCGCTCGCCGTTGTAGAGCACGATGGGTAGTACCGGTGGCAGCTTTTTACCGGGCAGCACCTGTTTAGCACGTATCAAGTCTTGGTACAGCAAGCCCATATAAGTCATGATGCGCACGGCCATCCAGGGGTCGTTTTTGCTTTGAAATTCAATCAGCAAATACAAATACACCCATTCGCCCCCGGCTCGCACCCGCCACACCACATCGTCTGCCCGGTGGCGGAAATCGTCCGTCACATAGCTGCCTGGCATTTTTTCCAGGGTGCTGTAGTCCAAGCTGTGCAGCCACTCATCGGGAATAAAGCCCAGCACCAAATCCCGCACGACTTCGGGTGCGGAGAACAGCAGTTTGTAGGAAGCGTCGGCATCTTGGGGCATGGAACCATTGTAGAACCCGTTCGTCTGCTTGCCGTGACTGCGCAGCACACCTCACCCCTGCCCGCGCAACACCCGCCGCAGCAAGCCCACAAATACCAAAGAAGTCACCGTCAACGCCCCCGCACTGGCTAGCCAGAACGGCGTAGGGTTGCCCGCCCAGTAGGCGCTGCTGCTGGGGTGGATATAGGCCAGCCAATAGCCCCCGCCCAGGCCGCCGCCCCAGAGCAAGGCGCAATACACCAGCAACGGGGCGAGGGTCACGCGCCAACTGCGCAGCAGGAAGATGCACACGCATTGCACGCTGTCTGCCGCTTGGTACAGCGCCACCCATAGCAGCACGGCGCTACTCAGGGCGATAACGGCGGCATCGGTGGTGTAGATGCCGGGCAGCGCTTGGCGACCCAGCAGCAGGGCGGCGCATAGCAGCAAACCGCTGATAAGGGCAGCCTTCACCCCCAGCCATGCGGTGGCTTGCGCTTGTTGCTCCTGCCCCATGCCACGCCACCAACTGGCGCGGGCGCTGACGGCAATGCCCAGCGACAGCGGCAGCATGTAGCACAAAGCGCCCAAGTTGGCGGCAATCTGGTGGCTAGCTGCTGCCTGTGTGCCCTGACGCGCCACAAACAAGGCCACCAGGGTGAACGAAGTCACTTCCACCAAAATCGACAAGCCTGCTGGCACGCCCAGACGCAAAAACTGGCGCAGTTGCGCCCAGTCTGGCGCTTCCAGGTGCTGCCAAAGCTGCAAAGGGTGGTAGAGGCTTTGCGTGCGCAGCAGCAGCAAGCCTAGCGCCAGAATGGCGTAATCCACAATCAGCGTTGCCCAGGCGCAGCCGACCACACCCATGGCAGGCATACCCGCGCCGCCAAAAGTCATCCAGATAGACAGCGGCACTTTCAGCACCAAGGCGGCCACCTGTATCCAAGTGACCAATTGGGGCTTGCCCAGCGATTGGTTCAACGTGGTGTAAAGGCGAAAAAACAGCGCTGATGGCAACGCCCAGCCCACCACCATCAGATAGGCACGAACGCTGGCCTGCATGGCCTCAGGCACTTGCGTCCAGCGCAGCAGCGGCTCGGGAAACAGCAGCAAGCCCATGCCCAGCAGGCTAGCTGCCACCGCCAGATACACCGCTTGGCGTACCGAGCGCCCCAGTGCCAAATAGTCTTTGCGCCCGTGCAGCTCTGACCAAATAGGCAGCAGCGCTTGCAGCACCCCCATCAAGGCGACAAACACACTGATAAACACGGCAGAGGCCACCGACAGCGCCGCCAGCGCATCGGCAGAAAAGCGCCCGGCAACGATGGTGTCCGTCACACCAAAGGCCATCACGGCCAGTTGCCCGACCAGCACAGTGCCAGCGTGGCGGGCAATCATCCCCAGTTCAGAAGGGGGCTTGGGGGTGGTAAGTAGGGTGGGGGTCATGGGGGAGCCGTGTTTTTATTCAGCACTGCGCCGCTGTAGCAGCAGCCAGTGGTCTTGGCGGTCAGTGGGGCGGGTTGCACCGCCTAGCAAATGCCATTGCTGCCATTGTTCTAAAGGCAGGGCGGCTTGTTGGCTGGATTCGGTGGTGACGATGTCGCCCCAGGCCGCCGCTGGGGTCACTAGCCAGGGGCAGGTTGTGGCCTCGGTTGTAGCCTCACCAGTGCCGGGGTAAGCACGTACCTGCCAACCGCCATGCCATGCCAGGGCACTGACTTGGGCGGCATTCATCCCCAGGGTGTAGAGGCAGCCCCCATCTTGCCCATTCAGTTGAGTAGGCTGCATAGCCTGGGTAGGTGGGGCGGGCAGTAGCGCGGCCAGGCGCTGCACCTGGGGGGCGTAGCTGCGGCCATAGTCCAGCATGGGCAGCCATAGCGTCATTAGCAGCACCCAGCCCAGCACCGTACCGCCTGCGGGCAGCGCCAGGTTTTTCCACAGCGCGGCGCGGTGGCGGCGGGTGCGCCAGGCCAACAGCAACAGCCAAGCCGCCGTAGCCAGTAGGGCGATGGCAAAGGGCAACAGTTCAAACGGCGGCTGGTAGCCATCGGCCAATCGCGCCACGTTGGCGGCAGGTTTGGCGGGAATGCCGGTCTGCACCGATAGCCAAACCACCCACACCGTCAAGGCGCAGGCGGTGAAGAAAATCAGCGTCAGCCAGTCGATAAAGGCGCTCAGGCTGCGCTGTAAGGTGGGCAGGGCAAAGGCCGCCAGGGCAGCAATTGCCGGCAGGCTTAATAGCAGGGAGCGCTCGCGCTCGGGCGAGAAGATGGTGGCCAACAAAGCCAGCAGCCACAGCCATAGGGGAATCAGCAGGTGCAAATGCCGCCCCTGCCCCAGTTGGCGCAGTTGCGCACGCCAGCGCCATAGCGTCCACAGGGCAAACGGCCAAGCAGGCCAGGCAAACCAGGTGAGCAGCCGCGCCAGGCTATCCCAATCGGCCAAGCGGCTAGTACCGGTAGCCAGCCAGGTTGTGGGGAGGAGGGCAGCAGCCTCTGGCCATTGCCCCAGGCGCAGAGCCATTGCAGCGGCCACGCACAGGCACAGCAGCCACCAAGCCGCCCAGCTATGGCGCTGGCTGCGGGCAATCCATTGATTGCTTCCCGGAGCAAAAAGCGCCAGCACGATGGCAAATGCCCCCAGCCCCAGCGCCAGCAAAACCGCCCCAGACAAGGCCAGCACCAAGCTGCCCAACAAAGCCGCCAGCGCTGTGCGCTTAGGCTGCCAGCCCATATTGCCCAGGGCATACAGGCTGATGCACACCCCCGCCAGTTGCAGCAGGCTATGGCTGGCCTCGTGCCCCATTTGCGCTAGCCCCAGGCAGGCCAGCAAGGCCAGCAAAGCGCTATCAGCCAGGGTGCAAGCGTAGTCTTTGGGGTGGGCTTCCCCGCCAAAAGCAAAAGCCACCGGCTGGGCGCTGGGCAGACGTGCCAAGCCATACACCGCCCACCACAGCGCCAACATACACAGCACCAGCAAGCCCATAAACGGCAGGCGCAGCACCGTATCCGCTGGCCAACTGCTAGGAGCCAGCCACAGCGCGGCAGCACCCAGCCAGTAATGCAGCAGGCCGGGCGCTTCGGGCAGCAGCGCCCCTTCTTGCAGGGCGGGGGCAAGCCACAGGCTGTCGCCTAGCGCCATAGCGTGTGCCAAGCCCAGGGTTTCCATATCCGCCTCGCGCCAAGGCTGGCGGCCTACAAAGCCTGCCAACACATAGGCCGCACACAACAGCACCACCACCCAGCGCGGCAGGCGGCGCACAGCTTGTTGAGAAACCAGGGCGGGCGAGGGCAAGTGCATGAAACAAATCCAAAAACAAATCCAAACACAAAGGCGCTGCAACGTACTTGTGCATCTTGGCACAGGAGCGGGCTAGGGCAGGCTAGGCGTAAAACTTAGTAGAAACCCGACATTGTGCGGCTAAAGCACAGGCATAAAAAAAGCAGCCCATAAAGAGCTGCTTTTTGCGGCGGCCTTGCCAGATAAGGGGCAGGCGCTTGGGGCAATTACTTGCGAGCGAAACGGTTGCGGAAGCGCTCCACACGGCCGCCCATGTTGTCCAGGGATTTTTGTGTGCCGGTGTAGAAGGGGTGGGACTCGGAAGAGGTATCGAGTTTGAATAGGGGGTATTCCTTGCCTTCGAAGGTTTCGGTCTCTTTGGTGTTCACGCAGGAGCGGGTCACAAACTTGAAGCCGTTGGACAGGTCAACAAACAGCACTTCGCGGTAATCAGGGTGGATGCCGGGTTTCATGGCGATTTCCTTTGGGTCAACTGCGGTAGCCGTACCAGGCCGCCAGCAACCACTGCTTGGCTAAAAACCCAGGATACTTTCCGCAAAAAACCCGCAATTATAAATCGGAAAGCGCAACCGCTCTGCTGGTTAATGCTCTGGGGTCTTGTTCTAGGCTCCCAATACTTGCTCCACCCCGCGGTTGGCCAGCGCATCGGCGCATTCATTGCCGGGGTCGCCCGCGTGGCCTTTGACCCAGCGCCAATCAATTTGGTGGCCGCTGTGGCTGACCAAATCGTCCAAGGTCTGCCACAGGTCGGCGTTTTTTACGGGTTGCTTGGCAGCGGTGCGCCAGCCTTTGGCCTTCCAGCCGTGAATCCATTCGGTAATGCCCTTGCGCACGTACTGGCTGTCTAGGTAGAGGGTGATGGCGCAGGGGCGCTTTAAGGCTTGCAGCGCTTGGATAACGGCCATTAGCTCCATGCGGTTGTTGGTGGTATCGGCCTGGCCGCCAAATAGTTCTTTGCGGTGCTGACCTGCCATCAGCAACACGCCCCAGCCGCCAGGGCCGGGGTTGCCTTTGCAAGCGCCGTCGGTGTAAATCGTTACGGTCGTCATAGGGCTAAGGAGGGAGGGCATAGGGTGTTTTTTTAGGTAGAACGGTTAGAAGGGGGTGGATAGTAACTGCTGCTAGCCGCTGCCACGCCTGCCGCCTGAGGCTGCCAAGCACGGCTAGGCGCACTGGCCGGTAGGCGCATACTGCCATGCACTTTTTTTACCGCTAGCACGCAGTATGCCGCCCCCAGCACAGGCCACAGGCGCTGGCCTAGGCCATCCATCCAGCGCCAACGCGCAAGCCATTCGGGGCTGTTGAGGGCGGGGGCATAGCAGCCAAAGTCGGTGGCCACCACCTCTAGGGCCAGCAGCGCCAGCCAATCGCGCAGGCGGCGGTAGCTAAGGCCACGGGCGGCATTCAGGGGGGGGTGGCTAGGGCGCTCTAGCGCATGTTGCATCCCCCAAAGGCTGTAGGGGTTGAGGCCAAAAATCAGCACCCGCCCCTCGGGAACCAGCACCCGCGCCACTTCGCGCAGGGCGGCATGGGGCTGCTGGCAATGCTCTAGGGTGTGGGGCAGGATAAGCAAGTCCACACTGGCCTGGGCAAAGGGCAGAGCCTCGGGGTAGCAGTGCAAAGTGGCTTGGGCAGTGGGTAGGGCTGGCGCGGCATTTGCCTTGGCAAGGTCGCTAGGGGTATGCACCAGCCAGCGCTGCCCCATGCGGTTGCAGCGCAGGCCATCGAGGGCGGGCTGGCCTAGTTGCAGGGCGTAGTAGCCAAAGATGTCGGCCACCGCCTCGTCACAGCGCGCTTGCTGCCACTGCAATAAATAGGGCAGCCAGGCGCGACAAAGCGGCTCAGGAATGTTACCCTTTGTAGTTTGCGTTACTGTGGAGTTGTTCATGCCCGTGACTGTGCTTGAAGTGGTGCCCATTTCGGCGTTTTCTGACAATTACATCTGGCTGGTACGCCAAGGCCAGCAAGCGGTGGTGGTGGACCCTGGGGAGGCCGCCCCCGTTCTAGCAGCTTTGCAGGCGCAGGCTTTGCAGTTGCAGGCCATTGTATTGACCCACCACCACGGCGACCACACCGGCGGCGTGCAGGCATTGCAGCAGGCCACGGGCTGCACCGTCTATGGCCCAGCCACCGAGAAGCTGCCCGAGCCGGTGCAGCGTGTTCGCGCCAGCCAGCCGCCGGGCGGTATTGCGCTGCTGGGGCAAACGTGGCAAGTGCTGGATGTGCCGGGGCATACCGCTGGCCATATCGCTTGGTATCTGCCCCAGGGCGTACAAACGGCAGATGGGGCGCAAGCGCCCGCGCTGTTTTGTGGCGACACCTTGTTTTCTGGCGGCTGCGGGCGCTTGTTTGAGGGCACTGCCGAGCAAATGCACACCTCACTGATGCAGTTGGCCGCTTTGCCCGCGCAAACCCTGGTGTTCTGCGCCCACGAATACACCCTGAGCAATCTACGTTTTGCCCGCGAGGTTGAGCCTGATAATGCAGCCCTGCAACAATACGAGGTTTGGTGCTTCAACCAGCGCGAAAAAGGTTTGCCCACCTTACCCAGCACCTTGGCGCAAGAGCTGGCGATTAACCCCTTTTTGCGTTGCACGCAGGCGGCGGTTGCCAGTGCTGCGCTGCGGTTTGACCCCAATTTGCACACCACAACACTCCCTCCTTCCTCTTCTTCCCCCACCTCTGTCCAAGTGCTGGCTGCACTGCGGGCTTGGAAAAACATTTTTGTATGACTGTTCTGCGTCTCTTTCTGGCTGGCAGCGTTTTAGGCTTGGCGGGCTGCGCCAGCGTGTTGCCTACTTCAACCGACACCACTACCACGTCTACCACATCACAAGCTGAGAGGGGTATTCCCTACGGCATGGATTTGCGCCTAGGTCGGGCTGCACATTCGCCCTTGGCAATGGGGCAGCGCCCCGAGCAGGGCGCTGCCTCATTAGAGCCAGCGGCAGACCTGTGGGACCGTATCCGCCAAGGCTTTGCCATTACTGATTTAGACAGCGTGCGTGTTACCCAGCAAGAGCAGTGGTACAGCTCGCGCCCAGACTACATCTTGCGCATGACAGAGCGCTCTAAGCGCTACCTATTTCACATCGTTGAAGAGCTAGAAAAGCGCAACATGCCCACCGAGCTGGCGCTGCTGCCCTATATCGAAAGCGCGTTCAACCCCCAGGCCGTCTCTAGCGCCAAGGCCGCTGGCATGTGGCAATTTATGCCCGCTACGGGCACGTATTTTGACCTCAAGCAAAACATGCTGCGCGATGACCGGCGCGATGTGTTGGCCTCCACCCGCGCCGCGCTTGATTACCTGCAAAAGCTGCACCGTATGTTTGGCGATTGGCATCTGGCACTGGCCGCCTACAACTGGGGCGAGGGCAGCGTTAGCCGCGCCATCAAACGCAACCAAAGCCAGGGGTTAGGAACCAGCTACGCCGAGCTGCAAATGCCTGCCGAAACCCAGATGTACGTGCCCAAGCTGCAAGCCGTTAAAAACATCATTGCCAACCCTGCTGCGTTTGCCACCGAGCTACCCACCATTGAAAACCACCCCTTCTTCCAGGTGGTCAACATCCAGCAAGACATGGATGCCGAGTTAGTCGCCAACCTGGCAGACGTGAGCGTGAGTGACTTTCGCGCCCTCAACCCCTCTTTGAAAAAATCCGTTATTTTTGCCGCTGCAACGCCACAAGTGCTGCTGCCTTGGGATAACGCCCAGGTTTTTCAGCGCAACCTGCGTGAATTGGGACAGGGCAAATTAGCAAGCTGGACAGTGTGGACTACCCCCAAAACCATGAGTGTGGCCGAAGCGGCCAAGCAGGTAGGCATGAGCGAAGCGGCGCTGCGCGATGCCAACAACATCCCTCCGCGCATGTTGATTAAGGCTGGCTCTGCCCTGATGGTTCCGCGCACCACCACGCGCCCCCATAACGTGGCTGCTCATATTGCCGATACCGCCAGCTTGAGCTTGCTGCCTGAGCCGCCCCCCGCCCCCACCATTCGCCGCGTACAAGGGCAGCGCGGCCAGACTTTGCTAGGGTTGGCTAAGGCGCATAAGGTTAGCGTTAGCCAACTGGCTAGCTGGAACAACCTATCGCCCAAAGCGCAGTTAAAAATCGGCCAAGTGCTGCAAATACACCAGCAGCGTGCCTCAGCCACCACCGCCTCGGCACGCAGCCGCAGCCCAGCGGCCACAACGCGGGTAAGTAGCGCTGCCAGCTCGCCCCCAGCGACTAAACGCCGCACGGCAGCATCAACGGGCAAGCCCTCAGCCAAAGCTGCAAGGACGGCTGCAAAAGCTGCGCCGAAAAAGCGCTAGTGAATGCGTTCTCACTACCAGTAATAGCAATTTTGATCGTAGTTTTGCCAACCCCGCTTGCCAGCTAATGCACAAACATTGGCGTTTGTGCCAAGCTGGCGTAGCTCTCCAAAATGGCTTGCACCTGCTCTTCGCAGCTAGGCTTGTCGTACCAGGCGCTGATTTCGCGCTGAAATAGCTCTGCCCACTCGCCGTCCAGATATACCTCTTTGGCTCTGCGCTTATCCACCAGGGCAAAGCCGTAGCGGGTCAGGGCTTGAGCGGGGGGGCGGCCATCGGCGCAGAGGATGGGTGGGGTGGGCTGGTAATCAGGCTCCATATGCAGGACGGCAAAGCGGTCAGAGTCATACAGCGTTTGCATCGGGTTCTCCTAAACCTAAAAAGGGGGGTGGTGGGCGCGTTATCCTCCCCCAAGGCAGCGGCGGGCAGTAGGCCGATGAAAAGGGCAAAACCCCGGTTAATGCACTGAATGCCTTGAATGTTGGTTAGCTACACGTCGGTAATGCGGCTGGCCACGCACCTTTGCGCCGCAAGATGCGGGTCAAATACGGGGCAAGACGGCAACGCGGGATAATCGCCGCCTGGCTGTTTGCCGTTTTTGCTGCCTTTCAACCCATTACGCTGCCCATGTTGCTCTGCCCTTTCCCCCTCAATCGCCGCTCTGGCTTGTTTACTGTTTTGCGCCCTTGGGCGTTGGCGCTCGGCCTAGCCGCTAGCGCCCCCAGCTTTGGCCACAGCCAGAACCTGATTGAGCTGAACTTTACCGATGCGCAAATTGATGCCGTAGCCATCAGCGTAGGAGCCATGCTGGGCAAAAACGTGGTGGTGGACCCCAAGGTCAAAGGCAGCCTCACCCTGGTGAGCGAGCAGGCTCTGCCCCCCAAACAGGCGCTATTGCAATTGCAGCAAGCGCTGCGTCTGCATGGCTTTGCGCTGATTGATGCAGGCAACATCCTTAAAGTGGTGCCCGAGGCGGATGCCAAAACCCACTCCACCAAAATCAACCCCGGCGCAGCGGGCGGCGAAGTTATTACGCAAATCTTCCCCCTCAAGCACGAGAGCGCGGCGCAGGTGCTCAATGTGGTCAAGCCCCTGGTTAGCCCGAATAATGTGGTGAACATCAACCCCGGCAACAACGCTTTGGTAGTGACCGACTATGCCGACAACATCGGGCGCATTGGCCGCCTGATTGCCGCGCTAGACCGCGATAGCTTTAGCGATGTGCAAATCATCCCCTTAGAGCACGCCATTGCCTCTGAGATGGTGCCCCTGCTGCAACGCCTGATAGATGCCGACACCCTCGGCCTTCCCCCAGGCCAAGCCGCGCAGGGCATGGCCGGCGGCCTGCGCTCCACGCTGATTGCCGACAGCCGCAGCAACACGTTAATTGTGCGTGCCGCTAATGCGGCCAAGCTGGCGCAAATTCGCTCGCTGGTGCAGCGGCTGGACCAGCCGGCCATTCAAAACGAATCTTCCGCTGGTAATCTGCACGTGGTGTACCTCAAACATGCCGATGCTGTCTCTCTGGCTGAAACCCTACGCGCCGCCATGCTCACGCTAGAGCAATCTGCCCCCGTGCAAAGCGAGGGCGCAGGGCGCAGCAGCTTGGGCGCATCGGGCAGCGCCACCAGTAGCAGCGGCATGAGCAGCAACGCCAGCTCGGGCGGCGATGGCGGTGGTCTGGGGCAAGCCAGCCCTCTAAGCCTAGGGCAGGAGCACATGCCCAGCACCGGTGGGCAGGTGCAGGCCGACCCCAATACCAACTCCCTCATCATTACCGCGCCTGCACCGCTGTACCGCCAGCTACGCGCCGTGATTGACAAGCTCGACAGCCGCCGCGCCCAGGTGCTGGTAGAGAGCATGATTGTGGAAGTCTCAGACAACAAACTGGCCGAGTTTGGCGTGCAGTGGCAGGCCACCCTGGGCGATAAGGGCAATACTCTGGGGGCGATTGGCACCAACTCCAACGTCGCTGGTGGCAATATCCTGGGCATCATGGCTGGGCTGGCCTCGGGCGATACGCAGCAGATGGCCAGCGCCTTAAACAGCCTGGGCAGCGGCATGAATATCGCCCTGGCTCCCAAGGCGCTAGGGCAGTATTACCTGGGGGCGCTGGCTAACTTCTTGCAGCAAGACGGTAGCAGCAACATCCTCAGCCGCCCCAACCTAATGACCTTGGATAACCAAGAGGCGCGCATCATCATCGGTAACAACGTGCCCTTTGTCACCGGCTCTTACGCCACCACGGGGGGCAATAGCACCGTCAACCCCTTCACCACCGTAGAGCGCAAAGACGTGGGGCTGATGCTGCGCATCAAACCCACCATCAACGAAAACGGCACTATCAAACTGGTGGTTAACCAAGAGGCTTCGAACATTGACCAATCCACCCTCACCAACTCCAACGGCCCCAGTACCAACAAACGCTCGATTGAATCGACCGTGCTGGTGGAAGACGGCTCCATTGTCATGCTGGGCGGGTTGATGCAAGACAGCTTCAGCCAGGGTCAAGACAAAGTGCCCCTGTTGGGCGACATCCCCATCATGGGCAACCTGTTCAAATCGCAAACGCGCAGCCACAGCAAAACCAATTTGATGATTTTTCTGCGCCCCATCGTCATGCGCGATGCAGACAGTAGCAACAGCCTAGCCATGGACCGTTACCGCGAAATTCGCTCACTGCAAAGCCTGCAAGCCCTGCCACCCTCGGCCATGCTGGGCAACTTGGGCAGTGCGGGCAACACCGCGCTGCTGCCTGAAAACCCCGCCGCCCTGTCCTACACCTCCCCGCCCCCGCCCCCCCCGGCCAGCGCCCCGCCGGCGCGCCCCGGCGGGCGCGGGGGCGGGGGCGGGGGGCGGGGGG
>JAHAYB010000028.1 GCA_018384835.1 Comamonas sp. | reverse complement strand
GCTCAAGCGAGGGCAGGCCGCCTTTGACCACGCCATGCAAAAGATCGGGCCGTGGTCGATGGCGGCGCTGCTGCTGACGCTGGTTCTGCTGTTCGCCTTCCAGGGCGAGGCCATCATCCGGCAGCCGCTGGTGATCGCCATGCTGGCCGTGCCGATCTTGATTCAAGTGTTCTTCAATTCCGGGTTAGCCTATTGGCTGAACAAGCGGGCCGGGGAGAAGCACTCTGTCGCCTGCCCTTCGGCCTTGATCGGGGCCAGCAACTTCTTCGAGCTGGCCGTGGCGGCTGCCATCAGCTTGTTCGGTCTGCACTCCGGCGCGGCGCTGGCAACCGTGGTCGGCGTCCTGGTCGAAGTGCCGGTGATGCTCCTGGTCGTGCGCGTAGTGAATCGCTCGAAGGGTTGGTACGAACGAAGTTGAACATGGGCAAGAAGGAAACTGAGGAAGCGATTGCAGATAGCCGCGCCGGCCGTATTGCCGGGCGGTTCGGCTCGGTCGATGAGCTGCTGGCCCAATGCGACCCTTCGGCCGAGCTGACGCCGCAGGAACAGGAATGGCTGGATGCGCCGGCTGTGGGCCGCGAGCTGCTGACGCCCTACGGCCCCGCCGAGGCGCTGACCACGGCCTAAGCCGTGGCCGCGTTCCTGGCCGACGCCGAAGCTACTGCCGACCCGGCCTACATCGAGCACGCCCGCGAAGTTGCGGCACGTGCGCGGGCCATGCACGGCATCAAATAGCGAAGCTGGCCAGCATCGCCATTTCTGGCGGTGCTGCAGGTGGATCTCATCGCCGGAAATGACGATGCGAGATCCACGCCAAGGGAGAAGTACAGGGCGGCCGTCATCGCCCGATCTGGCGATGCTCGAGCACGCAGTCGCGCATCGTCGCTTCTGACGATGCAGGCCCGGAAACGACAAGGGCGGCCCTTGCTGTTCTTGGTGTGCGTCTATGCGGCGAGAGACTGCCGCACGGCAGCCAGGGCCTCGCGGAAATCGTCCCGCGTCGCCTGGCCCGTCTCGGCCTGGTAGTACAGCACCATGAACATATTGGCGACGGCCTCAGCCATCGGTGAGAGCTGCCGCGCCGCGTCCTGGTCGAGCCAGTTAAGGAACGCGAGCTGCATAGCTGCGTGCTGCACTGCCTGCGTTGCATGGGTAGTATTCGCCCCTCAAAGACATCCAAAAGCAGATTGCGGGTCAAGCCCGCAATGACGCGCGTTAGCAAGCCAGCAGCACCGCCAGCCATATACCCCAGCCGGATGCCGTGGCCATTTGACCGAAGCAGCAGCAGGATATACATTCCAGCCAATGTATATCTTTTTCTACCCACCGGAGCCTGCCATGAAAGTCGCTAAATGGGGTAACAGCCTTGCCGTGCGCCTGCCCGCCCCCGTGGTCGCCGCACTTGGATTGAAAGAGGGTGATGAGATCGAACTGCATGTGGCAGGCAGCAACGCCCTTGGTGTTGCCCGCCAGCCCAGCTTTGCCGAAATGATTACGCGCGCACGCAGCAAGATTGATTTCAACAAGAGCCCCAAAAACTTCAAATTCGACCGCGAGGAATCCAATGCCCGCTAAGAATTTCTTCGACACCAATGTCTTGCTGTACCTGTTGCAGCAAGACCAAATCAAAACTCAACGAGCGATGACCTTACTGCGCGCAGGCGGCAGCATCAGTGTGCAAGTGCTCAACGAATTTACCCATAACGCGCGCCGCAAGTTCAAACTGGATTGGACCGTGGTGGATGAGTTCACCTTGGCCTTCCTGAGCAGCCTTGAAGTCGTGCCCTTGACCGCTGCCACCTACCGCCAGGGCCGCTATCTGGCCGAACGCTACCAACTGCAGTTGTACGACGCCATGATCCTTGCCGCAGCCCTAGAAGCGGGCGCCACAACGCTTTACAGCGAAGATATGCACGACGGCCTGCTAGTTGAAGGCCAATTGAAAATACGCAATCCATTCGCAGGCTAACCCACCCCACCGCCGCCTTTGGCTTAAAAGGTTTTCGCTTATGGATCACGCAACGCGGGCATTAGGCTAAATAAAATCAAACAGATACCTTAGCATGGCGCTAAGCCGTTGAATGGGGCGACCGCTACACGCAAGCCCTACCCCAACCGCAACAAGATCAACGCCCGCACCAAAACTGCACGCACCAAGATCCCAAAGGAGTGCCCATGCCCACGCAAAAGCCCTTGGCCACGGCCACGCCCGATCACGCCCACCTTAAACAGCGCCATCGGCTGGTGCGCGACGGTCATCCTAAAAATCTCACCTTGCGCATCCATCGCGCCCTAAGCTGGCTTAACCGTGCCGAACAAGCCGAAGATGTCGATGGCAAATTTATCTTCCTGTGGATCGCCTTTAATGCCGCCTACGCGCAGGAACTCGACGCCAACGATCACAGCTCCGATAAAGTCACCTTCACCGCGTTTTTACAAAAACTGTGCGAACTCGACAGCAATAAGCGCATCGACAACCTGATCTGGAAAGAGTTTTCCGCCAGCATCCGCACCCTGCTCGACAACCCTTATGTTTATCACCCGTTTTGGGAGTTCCAGCGTGGCCGTTTAACCGAAAGCGAATGGCAACAGCAGTTCGCTAATGCCAAAAGAGCAGCGCAATTAGCACTGGCCAGCAGCAACACCCACACGCTGCTCGCCGTAACCTTCAACCGCCTCTACACGCTACGCAACCAACTGATCCACGGCGGCGCGACTTGGGGCGGCAAAGTTAACCGCGAACAACTACGCGACTGCTCGCGCCTGCTTAGCAAACTGGTGCCAGAGATCATCACGCTAATGATGGACAACCCCCACACCCTCTGGGGCGACGCCGTCTACCCCGTCGTTGAATAACCCGCCAGCGATCGAGAAAATGATCGATATATACCGTGGCGATATATTCACTACTTGGTGATAGCTCTGTCTTTTGAACAGAGCAATCATGAAAGATCCACGTTTAGTCTCATTTGGGGAAAGAGTGCGTCAGATAAGAAAAGAGAAAGGGCTGTCGCAAGAAACATTGGCCGATCTAGCAGGGATCGACCGGAGTTATATGGGGCATATTGAACGCGGAGATCAGAACATTACACTCACTAAAATCTATCAGATATCTAAAGCTTTAAGGGTGTCAGTTTCAGATTTGATTTCTGACTAAGTATGATGCCCTTCTTTGCAAGAAGGGCATTTAATCTGCTAGAAAAAAACCACTTGTCGATTTCGTAATACATCGCCATCATATTTTTCTTTCAAAGGGTTAATGGCCTTTTGAACAGCTTCAGCAAGGTCATTTACTTCGTTGTAGAGTATCCTTAGTGCCTCTACTTTTTCTTCGGCGTTGAATATCTTTCTTGACTCATCAGGGACTATTAGCGAGTTTCTTCTTTCATCAATATACGAAATTATTAGCAAATATGAGCGCAGATTTTCGAGAAGTGTTAGAGGTAAGTATTGGCTGCAATACAAACTCTCGTTCATAGAATAGGCAATCGCAGCAATGTCGTAACTAGTAAGTTTTTTTGCTTTTGATTTCTTATAATTTGGCATGTCGGCAATGATGTTTTTCATTAGCCGAGTTACTTTTTTAAGGTTGCCGCTGTACTGAGTGTCTCTGTCATTTACCTTCTTGATGTGAAGAAAAGGCTTGTTCTCAATTAAATCATGATTGTCTTTGTCGTAAATTTTTACTGCTCTGAAGTGCGCGAGCTTTGATCTTTGGTAGTCATGTGTGTCGTGCCAACTACTTGGAACGATATCCACTTTTCGTCTAAGGCTACCACCACTCAGGGCAATCGACTTGGCTCCGCTAGTGTTTACTTCTGCGGCATGATAACGAGACTTGAGCTTCGCTTCCGACTGAAGTCTCAACTCTCTTACAATATCAACCATTGGCCGAGTATCGCTTGAATCTGAGTAGTAGGTACCGGGCAAAGCTGGTCCTTGGACTGTAATTACGTCCGATTTCAGTATCAACATATCTACGTCAGAATGACCTTCGATATGAATATCCAATGCAACAGAGCCTTGCATTCTAGCTTCTGCATTGATTCCTGACGTTTTGAGCATGTCAATCAGTGTTGATGCTACTCGCTCACCCTCGTCTTTCGAAACTTTTGTAGACTCTTGGCTGACTGCCGCCATTGAACCAATTACATATTTTATCGCAGCATTTTCATGCAGCTTTTCATGAGCCTCGGTCGGTCTTAAATCGCCATAGTAAGAATACATGCCTTTTTCCAGACGATCTCTTTCAGCAGTCCCTTGGCGGCGGTTCTTTAGGTTTGCTAGTCTGTTTTCAAAGTTGATCATTATTGTTCTTTCCTTAAAGTCATTTTTCCGAAAGTCCTTCTCCCGTTACTATTGAAGTAAGCGGCTTCACCTTGGTTTAAATTTTTGTTAAAAACTAATTCGCAATAGCCTTTGTGAGAATTCAATTCATGAAATTGATCGGTGTCAGGGTTATTCGCATAACTATAGTGAAGAATCCAACCGCTTTTTGTTCCTGGTTTCTTTCCAAGAGTAGCGGTATAGCTTTCGCTTGAGCTCTTTGCCGTTTTTAATGTTATAGAGATTTTTTCCCAGGTTTGTTCGATATCTATTTCAGCGTCCCAGTTGTACTTTGTAGAACCGTCTTCATTTAGCGTTTCACCTTTCACTGACCATATGCCACTAATATTTGGGATGCTAAAGAACGGAATTTTCCATCCAAACCGGTCGAAACAGTAGTGAAGGACAAAATAAATTATGGCTGGCGTTATTATGGCAGTTGCGAATTCTTCTATGTTTGTCGCTTCATAAAGCCAAACCAATAACGAAGAAACAGCACCTGTTAAAATTACAGATGCAACACCGAGCCATCTCCCTATAGTGGCTCTGCTGTGCCCAAATATTGCGTAGTCGTGCATTTGTTTGCCCCTATGAATTCAGTAATCAATTTGCGATAACAGAAGCCATCCCATCCAGTCGTTCTTTAATCTTTTCCCACTTTGGCATTACCTGGCCCATTAGCCGGTAGAACCGCTCGCTGTGGTTATGCTCCGCTATGTGGCAAAGCTCATGCAAAATCACGTAGTCAATGCACTCACGAGGCGCTTTAACCAGGTGAGGGTTCAAGGTTATTCGGCCATTGGGTGAACAGCTGCCCCATTGGGTTTGCATGGTCAGTATGCGCAGAGCTGGTCGCTCTTCTACCCAAAGAGCTTGTTCCAGCATCGCATCCAGGCACTTGGCGAAGGTTTCCTTAGCCCGCGCTTTGTACCAGTCAGCCAGTAACTCTTTCACCTTGTCAGCGGACTTTGTTCTTACCGAAACTTCCAACTTGCCACGTAGCAGTTTCACGCCTTGAACCTGCTCAGGTGCTTCAATCACTTTCAGCAGGTACTGTTTCCCGAGGTAGTAA
>JAHAYB010000026.1 GCA_018384835.1 Comamonas sp. | reverse complement strand
AACCGCAAAACACAAGCCAAATTTGAGTGCGTGCAATGCGGCCATGCAGAAAACGCTGATGTAGTCGGCGCGATCAATGTTTTAGAGCGGGGACACCGCTTATTAGCCCGTGGAGAGGATGTCAGTCACGCCAAGCCTAAAACTGAAAGGTTGAAGGCCAAGCGTGCAGCCTCTGTGAAACAGGAACCCGCTGAGGTGAGTCAGGCGCAAGCCTGAACACGGTAGGAATCCCCTTCCTTTAGGGAGGGGAGGATGTCAAATCCACCTGCTAGCTGCTACCTCCCTACCCATGCCTAAAGCGCTAAAGCGCTAAAGGCAGGGGCTAAAAAGGCAGGGAATTTCATTTTTAGAGGCGCTCGTTTTTTGAGCTGGCTGATAGGCAGCGCTTACACACCCCATAAATCGACATCGAATGGTCTTGAATAATCCAGCCCAGTTGTTGGGCAATCGCGTTTTGGCGCTTTTCGATTTCAGGGTCAAAAAACTCCTCGACGCAGCCGCAGCGGGTGCAGACCAAATGGTCATGGTGCTCACCCTCATCGAGTTCATAGACCGCTTTGGTGCCATCAAAATTACTGCGCAGCAAAATACCAGCTTGCTCAAACTGGGTGAGCACGCGGTACACCGTAGCTAGGCCAATATCAGAGCCTTCATCCAGTAAAACGCGAAACACGTCATCAGCCGTCATGTGGCGCAGCTCGCTGGATTGGAAGACTTCCAAAATTTTCAGCCGAGGCAGCGTTGCTTTAAGACCTGTACTTTTCAAATTTTCAATGTTGTTCATAGTGATAGGCATTGGTGCGGTGATAGGCTGTGTGGGGGCGGCGAAAGCGCCCCCGCTACAATGCACTGCATCATAGCTGCGCAGCATTATTGCTACATGGCTCACCGTTACTTTTGCTTTCCACTGCCTATGTCTGCTATCGCCCACCGCCGCCGCCTGCTCAACCCTTTGGGGGGCACAGCCAGCGCTTTGTTTTTGCCTTTGCTGCTTAGTGCGTGCAGCAGCATCAGCGATGCCCCGCGCAACACCTTGCACGCCCTGACCCCCTACAAGGTCGAGGTGGTGCAGGGCAATTTTGTCTCACGCGAGCAAGTGCAAGCCTTGCAGCGCGGCATGAGTCGCCAGCAGGTGCGCGAGATTTTGGGCACACCGCTGATTACCAGCGTCTTTCATGATGAGCGCTGGGAATACGTCTTCACCATCCAGCGCCAAGGCGTAGCGGCGCAAAACCGCAAGCTCACCGTGTATTTCAGCGGCGAGCGCTTCTCGCGGGTAGAGGGCGATGAAATGCCCTCAGAAGAAGAGTTTGTCGCCTCGCTGGGGCGCTCTAAAGGCAAGCTCAAAATCCCCCCGCTAGAGGCCACTGAGGCGCAATTGGCCAAATACGCCAATGCCAACACCAACACAAGCAGCGCCAGTAGCATCAGCACCCCATCCCCTGCGGTATCGCTATCGCCCAACAGCCACCGCAGCTATCCCCCCTTAGAACCCCAAAAAGAACCCCAAAACTAAAACCCGAGCACCGATGAACACCACCACCGCCACCACCGCTACTACTACAACCAGTACACCCACCCCAACCCCCCACCGCATTGCCATTGCAGGCGCTTCAGGGCGCATGGGGCGCATGTTGATTGAAGCCGTTCTGGCCAGCCCAGACTGCCAGCTTGCCGCCGCCCTGGACCGCCCCGAGACCCCCCAACTAGGGCAAGATGCGGGGCTACTGCTTGGCCAAGAAACAGGTGTACCCATCAGCGCCGACGTGCGCAGCGCCCTGGCTCAGGCCGACTACCTGATTGACTTCACCCGCCCCGAGGGCACTTTGGCGCACTTGGCACTCTGCGCCGAATTGGGAGTGAAAACCATCATCGGTACCACCGGCTTTGATGAGGCGCAAAAAGCCCAAATCGCCCAATACGCCCAGCAAGCCGCTGTGGTGTTTGCCCCCAATATGAGCGTGGGCGTGAACGTGACCCTCAAGCTGCTGGAGCTGGCCGCCAAAGTCCTGCCCGGCTACGACGTGGAAATCATCGAAGCCCACCACAAGCACAAGGTGGATGCTCCCTCCGGCACCGCCCTGAAAATGGGCGAAGTCGTTGCCCAAGCCCAGAACAGCGCCTTGCAAGACCGCGCCGTCTATGAGCGCTATGGTCACACCGGCGAGCGCCAGCCCGGCACCATCGGCTTTGCCACCATACGCGGCGGTGACATCATCGGCGAGCACACCGCCTTGTTTGCCGGCACGGGCGAGCGCATAGAAATCACCCACAAATCGTCCAACCGCGCAGGCTACGCCCAAGGCAGCTTGCAAGCCGTGCGCTTTCTAGCGGGGCAGAGCAGCGGCCTGTTTGATATGTTTGACGTGCTGGGGCTGCGTGAATAGCCGCATTGCTGGGGCACTGCTGAGGCAGTACGCGGCGGCGCTTAGATTAGATTAGAACGTGATAAACACGTTCTTAATCCCATTGCTCTTGCGGTGCGCCTAGGCGTTGGGACAAGGTATTGGCGCTGTGGCGCAAAGCAGCCAAGGTGCTGCTGCTGGCGCTCAGGTCTAGCGTACCTTCCACCCCGACCAGTGCAATCGCCATGGTGATATCGCCGCGCATATTGAAGACTGGGGCGGCCGCTGCCTCCACCCCACGGGCGTAGTAGTTGCTGCTGGAGGACAGTACCGCCAGCCCGCGCTCGCGCACCTGCGCCAAAAGCTGGCGTGCCTGCGCCAAGGTGTGAACGGCGGGCGGGGTTTTGCCCCGCTCTAACTCGGCCTCTATCAGGGCGTTGGTTTGCCCCTCTGGCAGCCAGGCGGCAAACACTTGGCCACCGGCAGAGCGCAACAGGCTTAACGTTACGCCGGTTACGACATTGACCGTAATCATGCGATAAGGCCGCTCCCAGCGCACCACCACGGGGCCGCCTTCACCCCACACCATCAGGGCAATAGTCTCATTGGTTTGGTCGCGCAGCTCGCTGATGGCTTGCATTCCTAGGCGAATGCGGTCGATGCGGTCTAGCGCTACTAAGCCCAGATTCAAGGCAAACGGCCCCAAGTCATAGTGCGAGCTATGGCGCTCTTGCTCCACAAAGCCGGTGCGAATCAAGCTGACCAAATACCGGTGGGCTTTGGAGGGGGTCATCTCAGCGGCTTGGGCAATGTCTTTGAGCATCATGGCGCGTCGCCCGGCGGCCATGGCACGCAAAATGCGCATCCCGACTTCTAGCGATTGCACGCCATGCTTGCCGTCCAAGTCGTCACTGGGCAGGAAGTGGGTGCTCATGGG
>JAHAYB010000006.1 GCA_018384835.1 Comamonas sp. | reverse complement strand
AGCACAATTTACAAGATCAAGAATGAGATGCTCTCGGCCTACCTGCGCCAGGAACTGCGCAGCCCTTCGGTTTCCATGGGGTTTGCGTAAGTCCTAATTATAAAAAAATGCACTGGGCTTGATTATGAGAGTAGCCCACATCATCAAGACAGCAGCATAGATGTCCATATTCTGAAAAAGAATAGCTGGTATATCAAGTTTTACTTTGTTGATCCTGCCACTGTATTTATTAGTGTTCATCAATAAGGAGCTGATGATGAAAATTTATTTTTCTGGTGATAAAAGCAAGGCCATCTGCCCTTGCTGTGGCTTGGTGGACACTACATTCAAGTACCGTGATGTGTTTCTGACAGAAACCAAAAAAACGGTTGAAAAAATCTTGGTGGGAGTTTGTGACAAGTGCAATCAAACGGTGAGCACACCGGCACAGTCCACCCCTGCTATCAAGGCGGTGCGAGAAGCTGCAACGGAATCCATAGAAGCACAGCTTCCTTCCCCTTACCTGGAGGTTTTGGATTTAGCTTGCTACAAAATTAATCCTGATGCTGCCCATGAGATGCGAAAGCGCTTGGTACTTTTCTACATTCATAAATATGCTACGCAAGAGTTTGCGTTGAAAAAATCAATTCAAGCCCATATTGACTTTTCAAAGAAAATATCTGTGGACTCTCCAAAGAAAAGATTTTCAATGAAAGTTTCAAAAAAATCCGCTTTAGAATTTAATAAACTGGTTTCAGCACTCAATAAGACAAAGACAGAAACGCCAAAATCAATATTGGCGGAAATCAAAGTAGATATACTGGATGGTGAAAAATTCTTGCCAGAGTTAAGGGTGTTATCGGCAGTATAAAAATATAAGCACGCTACAAGAGCAAGCTACGCCCATTCTGTTCCTGGCCTCGGACGATGCGGCCTATATCACCGGCTCGGTGCTGCCGGTGGGTGGGGGGGATTTGGGGTAAGCACCGTACTTTCTTAAAAAGCCCGCTCTACGCTGGTGTTGGCAAACGAGCGCACCACCGTCAAAAATGCCTGCAAGGCGGGCGAGGGGTCAGCGCGGCGGTAGAGGCAGCTGAGTTCCAAATCCTTCAGGTGGTTGCAATGCAGGGGGCGAAACACCACCTTGGGCAGGCGTAGATTGGTAGCGGACTGGGTGGTAACCGTTACGCCAAAACCGGCTGATGTCAGGGCAATGGCGGTCACCACATCTGGCACCTCCTGCTCTACGCGCAGCGGTATATTTTCTGTACGAAAGGCGTTGCCAATTTCTTGCGCCAAGCCATGCATGGGGACGTTGGGGTAGAGAATCAGCGGCACATTGGCCAGATTTTCCAGCCGCAAAGAGGGGCGCACCGCCAAGGGGTGAGAAGCCGCCAGCGCCACCACCAGCGGCTCGCGCAGCACGGTTTCCACACCAATATCGGCACTTTGCGGCACCAGGCGGTTAAAGCCGATGCTGATACGCCTCTCGCGCAGGGCTTGCAGTTGCGCGTCTTTGGTGAGGTTGTGCAACACGATTTGCACCTCTGGCCTGGCCTCGTGAAAACGCGCCAGGATGCGCGGAATCACATCCAGCACGCCAGAGCCAAACAAGCCAATGTCCAGTTGCCCAATCAGCCCCTGGCCTGCCAGGCGGGTGCGCTCTGCCGCTTGCTGCGCCAAGTCCAGCAGGTTGGGCACTTCTTGCAGCAATGTCTGGCCGGCATCGGTCAAGCTCATGCCCTTGGGGGTGCGGACAAACAGGTTCACCCCCAGCTTGGCCTCTAGCGCCTGAATGTGGCGCGTCAGCGGTGGCTGCGACAAATGCAGGCGTGCCGCCGCACGGCCCATATGCCCCTCTTGCGCTACAGCCAGAAAGTAGCGCATATCCCGTAAATCCATATCGAAGCTCTCCTGCAATCACCCAACCAAAACAAACCAAAGAATATAAAAGATATTCAAAAATAGTATTGAGTTGACGAAAAAAATGTATTGGACGGTATTAGACCAGCAAGTTTATGCTTCTTAGTGCCTTGTTTCCGCCCTCTTGTTTTTTCGTGTTGTATGGATGCCTACGATGACCAATAGCCCTACTCAAGAATCCAGCTCCCCAGCTCCTGCCAGCAGCAGCGCCGCTGCCGCACCACGCGCCGTCACCGTGCTGATTGCGCGTTGGGTCGCGCCCCAGTCCGTCGCGGCCTTTGAGGCGGGTATGCAAGCCATGTTGGCCGCTGCCGCGCATTTTCCTGGGCATTTGGGCGGGCAGATTGCCCCGCCAGAGGCCGATAGCCAGCGCGATAGCACAGAGCCTTTGCTCTATCACGTGGTGTTCGCGTTTGATAACGAAGCCCACCTGGCCGCCTGGCAAAACTCCGCCGAGCGGGCGCATTGCTTGGAGCAGGTGCTGCCCCATACCGTCGGCAGCCAGCAGTTGCGCCGTGTAACTGGTCTTGATTATTGGTTTGCTGCACCCAACAGCACCAGCAAGCCCGCGCCTGCTCGCTGGCGGGTGGCTACCGTCACCTGGCTGGGCATCTTCCCGATAGTGCTGCTGCTGTTTTTAACCGTCGCGCCGTTAATGGCCGATTGGTATCTGGTTCCCCGCGTATTTGTCATTACGGTGCTGGTGGTGGTGTTGATGACTTGGGTGGCCGCTCCGCGCCTGACGCGCTGGCTGCATGGCTGGCTGCATAGCTGAATGTCTGCCACCCTGGTTGATAGCTATTTCAATAGGGTTTACCCCAGTAGCATGCACAAACAGTATCAAGGTGGGAAAAAAATGGTATTGGACGGCAGAAACATCTGTTTGTATCGTTGCCCCTGTTAACACTTAAAACACGAACGCCCACGCGCGCAAGCGCTGTACTGGCGCAGCGCCAAGGAGACAGACATGCCCAAATTCACCATCCACATCGAAGACACTGGGGAGCAATACAGCTGCACGGACACCCGCTCAGTACTCGAAGGCATGGAGGCGCTGGGCAAAAAAGGCATCCCTGTGGGCTGCCGCCAAGGCGGCTGCGGGGTGTGCAAAGTACAGATTTTGGAAGGCGAATACTCCAAGCGCGTAATGAGCCGCGCTCATATCAGCGCTGAAGAGGAAGCCTGTGGCTGCGTGCTGTCCTGCCGCATCAAGCCTTCCAGCGATTTGCGTCTCAAAGTATTGGGCGCAATGAAGAAAAACGTCTGCCGCCCCAAGGCAGACACCCTTTCCCCCACCCCCCATGAGTCAATCAGATAAAGGAGATCAATCATGGCAATGACTGGCGTTTTGCGCCCTGGGCACGCCCAGATTCGCGTATTGGATTTGGAAGAATCCGTCAAGTGGTACACCGATGTTATGGGCCTGTTGCCCATGGGGCGCGATGCCCAGGGCCGTGCCTATTTCAAGACCCGCTCTGAGCGCGACCACAACAGCATCATCCTGCGCCAAGCTGACCAGGCCGGGATGGATTTTTTTGCTTTCAAGGTGCTGGACAAAGCCACTTTGGAAGACTTCGACAAAAAGCTGCAAGCCTATGGCGTAAAAACCGAGCGTATTCCTGCCGGTGATTTACTGGAAACCGGCGAGCGTGTGCGCTTCAAGATTCCTACCGGCCACACCATGGAGCTGTACGCTGAAAAAACCGATGTGGGCAACGGCATGGGCTACTTTGACCCTGATGTGGATGTGCTGGACGGCCCTGGCATCCGCCCCATCCGCATGGATCACGCTTTGGTTTACGGTGGCGACATCGACGGCAACCTCAAGCTGTTCACCGAAGTGCTGGGCTTCACCTTGGTAGAGCGCGTCAAACTGGAAGACGGCGAAACCGACTTGGCCACTTGGCTCACTTGCAGCCACAAAGCACACGACATCGCCATGGTGCGCCACGCTGAGGATGACAAGCTGCACCACGTCTCCTTCCAAATGCCCAGCTGGGAAAGCGTGCTGCGCGCTGCTGACATCATGAGCGTCAGCCGCACCTCCATCGACATTGGCCCCACCCGCCACGGCATTACCCAGGGTACGACGATTTACTTCTTTGACCCCAGCGGCAACCGTCTGGAGACCTTTGCCGGCGGCTATGACCATTACCCCGACATGCACCCCATCACCTGGAGCTGGGAGGAAGTAGGCCGTGGCATCTTCTACCACGACCGCAAACTGAACGACGCTTTCCTAAGCGTAGTGACCTGATTGGGGAGGTACATCAAAGATGGCAGCCACACATAGCGTGGAGCAGCGAGCCATCACCGCCGAAGCCGCCAATGCCGCCGTAGTGGCGGCGGTGGCCAAGGCTGGTGAGCTGGGTATTCGCATCAACGTGGCGGTAACAGACGCTTCTGGCGTGCTGGCCGCTTTTCTGCGTATGCCGGGGGCGTTTTTGCACTCGGTAGATATTGCTTTAGATAAGGCATACACCAGCGCGGGCTTTGGCTTTGCCACCTCCAAGTGGACAGGCATTTTGCAAAGTGACGAAAGCCTGCGCCTGGGCATGCCAACACGCCCACGCAATGTAGTGTTTGGCGGAGGCTTGCCCATCCGCGAGAACGGCCAGCTCATTGGTGGCATTGGTGTCTCGGGCGGCAGCGCTGAGGAAGATGAAATTTGCGCCCGTGCAGGCCTGGCTGCACTGGGCTTGGACTCGTAAAAGAGCGGCCTAGCGAAGGCAACATCACTGCTGGCTTGTGTGCCATGCTGTTGCACTGTTTCTTGGCTTTTTTGTTTCACTCATCCAGCAGTTATTAGGACATTTCATGAAAGAATTTCTGAACTTCATCAACGGTGAATTCGTTAAAAACACCTCGGGCTCCACCTTCCCCAATTACAACCCTGTCGATGGCAGCTTAATTGGCAACACCTACGAAGCTGGTCGCCCTGAGGTGGATGCTGCGGTTGCCGCCGCCAAAGCCGCTTTGAAGGGCGACTGGGGGCGTTTGGCCGTTACCGAGCGCTGCAAGATGCTCGATGCCCTGGCAATTGAAATCAACCGCCGCTTTGACGATTTCCTGCAAGCGGAAATTGCCGATACCGGCAAGCCCTATGCGCTGGCCTCGCACGTTGATATTCCACGCGGTGCGGCCAACTTCCAGATTTTTATTGACACCATCAAAAGCGCCTCTACCGAGTCGTTCAGTATGCGCACGCCTGATGGCAAAACCGCCCTGTCCTACGGTGTGCGCGTGCCCCGTGGCGTGATTGGCGTAATCTGCCCCTGGAACCTGCCCCTGCTGCTGATGACTTGGAAGGTTGGCCCCGCCCTGGCCTGCGGCAACACCGTAGTGGTCAAACCAGTGAAGAAACCCCCGCCACCGCCACCTTGCTGGGCGAGGTGATGAATACCGTGGGCGTACCCAAGGGCGTTTACAACGGGGTGCATGGTTTTGGTCCCAACTCGGCAGGTGAGTTCTTGACCACCAACCAGGATGTCAATGGC
>JAHAYB010000002.1 GCA_018384835.1 Comamonas sp. | reverse complement strand
TAAATGACAGAAAAAGGCGGGTTGAAATTTTAAATGTAGTCATTTCTAATCGTTTTATTAAATAGTAGTTCTATAACGAATTCTGCTCATCCATATTCACTATTGCAGGTTAACACTTAGAAACCTTTTGTTGCAAAGCCAAATCAATCTTTTTATCAACTACCGTGAGACAACTGAGAGGTGGCACAGGATTTTTGAACAACGGAAATTCCTATTTAAACCAAAACTCTGGGAAGCAGAGCTATACGGACAGCGCAAGTCGCTGTTTTGCAGTGATGCAATGCAATAGGCGATCGCCAACTGGAATACACCTGCGATATTCAACACCAACCAAGTCAGCTAATTTACGGGCGATGGATGGACCGCACTAGTCGAGCGCGACAGTATTCGCATTTCAATCAATAGCAAAGTAGCCTGGATGGAAAATGTGTACTGGATTGCCTTGTTCAAACGACCGGGAGCACTTCTAAATCACCCTAGCATTTCGACTGTCATGATCCGGCGATCACGTGAGCGTTTGGATGAAACCTGCACTGCAGAACTATGCTGAGAATCCGTGCGGAAGACTTGGACTGTCTCACTCACGGACTGTGCGATGCCATTGAGCGCATAAGCAGATGCGGTCATCTCCTCTACTAAGGCAGCATTTTGTTGGGTTATGCCGTCAAGGTGACCAACAGCGGAATTGATCTGCGAAATCCCACTCAACTGCTCATTGGTCGCATGACTGATCTCACCCACAATCTCCGTGACTTTGCTCACACCATCCACAGTCTCCCCCATGGTGTGCCGAGCTGCATCAGTCTTAACACTGCCTTCGCCGACCTTGGCCACAGAATCCTCTATCAACTGCTTGATTTCCTTGGCTGCGCTGGACGTACGTTGAGCAAGGGTACGCACTTCTGCAGCAACGACTGCAAACCCACGCCCCTGCTCTCCTGCGCGAGCCGCTTCTACGGCAGCGTTTAGCGCAAGAATGTTGGTCTGAAACGCAATACTGTCAATTACCTGCGTGATGTCGCCAATACGCGTTGAAGCGGCCTCGATGGCTTGCATCGTGTCAGCAACTGAGTTGACCGCATCCCGCCCTTTTTCGACAAGTTCGCGCGCTTGCACTGACAAGGCACTGGCACTATGCGCCGAAGCTGCCGTCTCTCGCACAGTACCTGTTATCTCTTCCAATGCAGCAGCGGTTTGCTGTAGGTTGCTGGCTTGCGCTTCTGTACGCTGGGACAGGTCTACGTTGCCCTGACTAATCTCCTGGGTTGCCTCTTGCATGGACAAGCTCTGCTCACGTGCGTCACGCACGACAGATAGCAGGTTGACCGATAACTGACTCAAGGCTTTCTGGAGTTCACCAATTTGATCCTGTCGATTGCTCATCACAGCCTGGGTCAGATTGCCTCCAGCCATGCGATTGGCTGCGACGATGAGCTGCCTCAGGGGGGAGACTAAGTTCCTCAGCAAATATAGCCATGCTCCGGCGACCATCAGTAGCATCACCACAAGCTGCACATAGGCGCTCCAAGGCGATGGCACAGTTAAATAGGCTGTCAGCAGCGATGGCAGTGAAGCTACGGCCAGCAAGGTGATCAAGAGCTGCGATGGCAGCCCCAAACGTAGCTGCTCGCACAGGCGCGCCCAGGCACTAAGGCGTATCAAACGCCCTGCTTTGAGCGCCAGCACCTGCTTGCCTTGGTCACGCTCGCGCCTCATTTGTGCGTACAACTCTTGCGCTTCTTGCACCTGCGCACGCTGGGGCTCGGTTCGCACCGACATGTAGCCCTCGCATTGCCCTTGGTCATTCAGCAAAGGCGTGACGTTGGCCATCACCCAATAGAAGCTGCCGTCCTTGCGGCGATTTTTAACCAGCGCTGACCACGGGCGGCCTGAGCTGATCGTGTCCCACATATCCCGAAATGCCTCTTCTGGCATGTCAGGGTGCCGAATTATGTTGTGGGGCTGCCCCAGCAACTCCTGCTTGCTGAAGCCACTCACCTGAATGAACGCGGAATTGCAATAAACAATAAATCCTTTGGTATCAGTGGTAGACACCAACGTCTGCCCTGCAGGAAACGGGAACTCTTTATCTGTAACTGGTAGGTTATGTCGCAATTTAGTTCTCCTGTACGCAGTCAAGAGGCTGAGGTCTGCCAAATAGATAGCCTTGAAACATCTGACACCCCAGCGCTTTGAGAGCCATGTATTGCTCCTCGGTCTCTACGCCCTCGGCGATAACCTGCAACCCCATGCTGTGAGCCAGGCTGACGATGGATCGTGCTATCGCGGCATCTTTTTGATCGTGATCTATCTGACGCACGAAAGAGCGGTCTATCTTGAGAATCTGGATCGGCAAGTTCCGCAGCAACGAAAGGGACGAGTAGCCGGTACCAAAATCATCGATCGCAAAAACAACGCCCTGCTCAAGCAACGCTCGCATCTTCTGAATACTCTGTTGCAAGTTTTCTTGCAAAGTGCTCTCAGTGATTTCAAGCTTGAGCTTGCCGTTACCCACATGG
>JAHAYB010000001.1 GCA_018384835.1 Comamonas sp. | reverse complement strand
AAGAGCTGCAAGTACACATCACCCAGGCGCAGCACGAGCTGGCCGAGGTGCTGGCGCGTGAACACGCCCAGGCCCTTGCCCACGCCACCTTGCAGCAGCGTATGCAAATCGTGCATGACCTGCACGACGGTCTGGGCGGCAGCCTGGTGCGCAGCATGGCGCTGGTGGAGCAGGCGCGTGTGCCCCTGTCCAACGAGCGCATGTTGTCCCTGCTGAAAGTGCTGCGCGATGATTTGCGCCAAGTGATTGACCACGGCGCAAGCACTGCCGCCACCACCCCGGCCACCCCGGCGCAATGGATAGCGCCGCTGCGCCACCGCTTTACCCGCCTGTTCGATGAGCTGGAGGTGCAAGTGCGCTGGCAGATGCCGCCCACCTGGCAGCAAGCGCCCAGCCCGCTGCAATGCCTGGGGCTGGCGCGGCTAGTGGAGGAGGCGCTGTCCAACGTCATCAAGCACAGCCGGGCGCATTCGGTAGAAGTGGCTTGCCAGCAGCCACAACCCCAGGTGCTAGAACTAACGGTAGTGGATGACGGCATTGGCTTTGACCCGCAGGCCGTGCAAGAGGCAAGCCTGGGCAGCGGTATGCGCAGCATGGCCTCCCGAGCGATGCGCATGGGCGGCAGCCTCAGCGTGACCTCCAGCGCACAAGGCACGGTGGTACGGGTGCTGCTCAACCTGGGGCAGGAATGAGGCGCGGCGGCCTGTTAGCATCCACGGCTGATGGACATCAGGGCACAATCGGCTTGCTGCATAGAATAGGAAAAAGGTCTTCGCCATGGTTATTGCCTCCACCACCGACTACCGCGCCGCCGCGCAAAAGCGCTTGCCGCCCTTTTTGTTTCATTACATTGACGGCGGCGCTTATGCCGAAAAAACCCTGGCGCGTAACGTGCAGGATTTGGCCGATGTTGCCCTGCGCCAGCGTGTGCTCAAAGACATGAGCCAGTTGAATACCAGCACCGAGCTGTTTGGCGAAAAACTAGCCATCCCCACCGTGCTGGCTCCCGTAGGGCTAACAGGCATGTACGCCCGCCGTGGCGAGGTGCAGGCCGCCCAAGCTGCGGCGGCTTATGGTGTGCCCTTCACCATGTCCAGCGTATCGGTTTGCCCGATTGAAGAGGTTGCGCCCACCTTGAGCCGCCCCATGTGGTTCCAGCTCTACGTGCTCAAAGACCGTGGCTTTATGCAGAACGCGCTAGAACGCGCCCAGGCCGCCGGTGTCTCTACCTTGGTATTTACCGTAGATATGCCCGTGCCCGGCGCACGTTACCGCGATATGCACTCAGGCATGAGCGGCCCTAATGCCGCGCTGCGCCGCTACATCCAGGCCATGCTGCACCCGCATTGGGCGCTGAATGTGGGGCTGCTGGGTCGCCCCCATACGCTGGGCAATATCTCTACCTACAAAGGCAAAAACGTCAGTCTGGAAGACTACATGGGCTATTTGGGCAGCAATTTTGACCCGTCTATTTCCTGGAAGGACTTGGAATGGATTCGCGACTTCTGGAAAGGCCCGATGGTGATTAAAGGCATTCTGGATGCCGAAGATGCCAAGGACGCGGTGCGCTTTGGCGCAGACGGCATCATCGTCTCCAACCACGGTGGCCGTCAGTTGGATGGTGTGCTCTCCTCCGCCCGCGCCCTGCCTGCGATTGCGGATGCGGTCAAAGGCCAAATCAAAATTTTGGTGGACTCCGGCATACGCAACGGCCTAGACATTGTGCGCATGCTCGCTCTGGGCGCAGACTGCACCATGATTGGCCGCGCCTATATCTACGCCCTGGCGGCCCAAGGTGGCGCTGGTGTAGCCCACCTGCTAGAGCTGCTAGAAAAAGAAATGCGCGTCGCCATGACACTGACCAGCGTGAAGAACACAGCAGAAATTACGGGGGATTTGTTGGTGCAAGAGCGATAAAGAGTCTATGTATTCTTGCAGCGGTGTCGGTCAGTGCCCTATCTGCCCCTTTGGCTGCAAGTGTTGGTGCTTGTGGGGTGATAGTGTTTGGCAAGCACCAACAAAAACACCAACCAATTAGCGGGATGTGGTGGGGCACGATGGGACAAGCTGAGACAACAAAACCCGCCTCCCTCGGAAGGAAGCGGGTTTGGTGACTTCTACGGACTATCTTGGATTGCAATGTGGCCTGCCCGGAGGGACTTGAACCCCCGACCTATTGCTTAGAAGGCAATTGCTCTATCCAGTTGAGCTACGGGCAGCCATCAGAAAAGCATAAATAAAAAAGGGCTTAGATTGTACTAAGCCCTTAACCTTAAAACTATTCAGAGTGGTGGGTGCTAACGGGGTCGAACCGCTGACCTACGCCTTGTAAGGGCGCCGCTCTACCAACTGAGCTAAGCACCCACTCTGTAAACTAACTATTATACAACATTTC
>JAHAYB010000516.1 GCA_018384835.1 Comamonas sp. | reverse complement strand
AGTAATGGTACTTAAAAAGATGAAACAATTGACAAAGCCCACTGACTCCGCCGTCAATACCCATAGTGCGGTAAGGGTTTGGGCAAAAGCGGGGGCAGCGCTGGCCTTGGCCTTGGAGCTGGGCGCTTGTACTACTAGCCCTAGTAGCCCTAGCCCTAGTGTTGTGGTCGTCCCCGTAGCGCCTGCTGCGCCAACAAGCGCTATGGATGCTCCTGATAGGTATGGGGTTTCGGTGCAGCGCCAAGCGCCTAGCCAGAGCGATTTACAAGCACCGGGCGAAGCGCTGGGAGCAGTGCAGCAGGCGTTTTTCTCGCCCCTGGCGCTCGATTGCAGCAACCCTTTGGCCTGCCCTGCGTTGGGGCTGAGCTGGTCGGCCAACAAGCCTAAGCAAGCGCTCTTACAAATCGGCTTTGTACGTGGCCAGCACGCACCGGTGACGATGGTGGAGTTTTTAGCACGCCCCCACGGCCCTATGCGGGTGCGTAGCCAAGCGCTGGATGCTCCGCAAAGCCCAGGCAGCGTCACCTTTCAAATGCCCATGGCGAGCTTAGAGCGCGTAATGGCTTCGCCAGGCGTGCTGCTGCGCGTGAGTACCGCCGATGGACGGGTGTATGAGGAAAGCCTGCACTCAGGCGAGCACACCAGCGCAGCCTTTACGGCGTTACGCCGCTGGATGCAGCAAATCTACCAAGGCACGGACAAGGAACAAGCCTTGGGGTTGCGTGGCTTGTTTGCCAGCCCCTACGTCCATAATCCATAACCCATAGAGCCTTCAGAACGTGTCGCCGTCCCCTTTGCTCTACCGCAAAGTGGGGCTGCCAGTGTGGGCAATAATGCCCTGCCGCCTGCTTGTATTTTCTGCATAGCACATAGCGTTTAGGCAGGTGGCAGAACGTATGGTGTACACACCACCCATTCATTCATTACCCAAGGGGAGAAGGAGACCCGCCCATGACAACACAAAACGATAACGACATCATGCAGGCCGTGCGCCAGCGTACCGAGCAAGCCCTGGCGAGCGGCGATTTAAGCCCTCTACAAACCAGCGAAGACGTGGTGCAAGACGGGGGGCTGACGTTTATCGTGCGCTGGGCCGCCTCGTTAGCGGCCAAGGATGCAGCGCCTGCTGCGGCCTCTGCGGCGGCGGTGGTGCTGCCGGGCGGGCCGCGTGACCCCAACTTCAACCCTTTTCTGCCGCCAGACCCAGCGCTCACAGTAGGCCCCATTGGCAGCGAGCACACCATTATTTTGAACAAATTCCCCGTCTGCCTACACCACCTGGTACTGGCACGGCAGGCGTTTTTTGAGCAGCTTACCCCCTTGGAGCTGTGCGATTTTCAGGCCATGGCGACCTTGCTTTCGGCCTATGGTGGCCTGGGCTTTTACAACGGTGGCGCTGCCGCAGGAGCCAGCCAGCGCCATAAACATGTGCAGTGGCTGCCAGCGCAAGAGGGCAATGCCAGCCTACGCCAACTGGCCGCCACGCTGCCCGCTGATGCAAGCTCCCAGCCCCAGCCCTGCCAGCACCCGGCGCTGCCCTTTGCGCATGTGCTGTTCAAAGTGGATGCAGGCCAAGGCGTTGACGCAGCAGCCAGCGCCGCCGCTTTGCTTGCGGCTTATACCCAAGGCCGCGCCCATTTGGGACTCAATCCCGGTGAGGACGGTCTGCTACCGCCCTACAACCTACTAGCCGGTGACGGTTGGCTGCTGATGCTCAAGCGCAGCCAAGAGCATTTTGAGGGTATCTCCATCAATGCCTTGTCCTTTGGCGGCACGATTTACGTGCGCCAGCCCGAGCAGCTAGAACTGGTGCGCCAAAGCGGTGCGCTCAAGGCTTTGGCGGCTGTTAGCAGCTCGGCCTAAGGGGAACGATACGGCTGCTGCTAGGTCTGCAACGTGCGGCACCAGCAGCTGGCAAAAAAGGGCAGCCATGGTGCTGCCTTTTTTCTTTTCTACCCCATACGCAGCGCCCGCCAGCCAATGCCCGGTACGTCCCAAGTGCCAACAGTTAGGCGGGTGTGGATGCTGGCTCCTGGCTGCGCTAGCACTTTGCGGGCAATGCACAGCCCGCCTTGCACTACCAGGCGCAGCTCCCAGCCCAGCCGCCCAGGCAGGCGCAGCGCCAGCGTTTGGCCTTGGTGCATAAGTGTTTGCGCTGCTTGCATTTCTTCCTCAATGGCGCGGGCAATGGCTTGCTCAATGGCGGGGGGCTGGCTTTGGCGCTGCGCTGCAGCCAGTAGGTGCTGGCGCTCTAGGCCGTGGCGCTGGCAGGTGTGCTCGGGCAGGTAGAAGCGCCCACGCGGTAGGTCTTCGCTCAGGTCTTGCCAGAAGTTGATGAGCTGCAAGGCGCTGCAAATGGCATCGCTTTGGCGTAGTGCTGCCGTATCCGTAATGCCGTACAGGTGCAGCAGCAAGCGCCCCACCGGATTGGCCGAGAGGCGGCAGTAAGCCAGCAGTTGCGCCCGCGTGGCGTAGCCTTGGGCGGCTTGGGTGTGGCGCACGTCTTGCTCAAAGGCGCTGAGTAGGTCTTCCAACAAGGCCAGCGGCAGCGCGTGCTGGGCAATGGCCTGTTGCAGCGGTGCAAACACTTGCGCCCAGCGGGTGCTTATGCAGGTTTGGCCGGTTTGGCTAGTTTGGGCGGCGCAGTGGCGCAGGTCTTGGCGGTATTGCGCCAAATCTGCTAGGCGCTGGGGGCTGGGGGTGTCGCCCTCATCGGCCAAATCGTCGGCGGTGCGGGCAAAGGTGTAGAGGGCTTGAATAGCCGGGCGCAGGTGCGGCGGGCATAGCCAGGAGGCGACGGGAAAATTCTCGTAATGCGTGGCCGCTGTGGCCAACGGGGCTGCGGCAGAGGCAGTGGCTGGGGCGCTTTGAGCGGTCATGAGACAAATTCACCCGTGAAGACTGCGGCATCCAAACGCGCTTGCCAGTAGGCCAGGCGAGCGTTGTGGCAGGCCATGACGGCTTCATCCACCTCTTGCTTACAGAAGCTGGAGAAGTCTTCAAACCCGCCCACCAAGGCCATGATTTGCGCCTCTATCTGCTGGATTTGGCGGCCTAGCTGGCGGGCATCGTCCAGGCTTTGCGGGGTCGGCTCGTAGCAAGAGGCGGGGCTGGAGGCTGCGCCCAGGGCTTCTAGCGTGCTGTTGCTGCCATTTTCCAGCGCTTGGCTGGCTTGGGCGTGGGCTTGGTAGAGGGCGTAGAGGTGGGCAAATTCTTGCTCTGGCTGGTTCAGGTGGGCAAAGCGTTGTTGTAGCACTTGCTGCAATTGCTCTTCGGACTGGTGGTAGGCCAGGCGCATGGCTTGCAAATGCGCCAGCCGCGCCAGCCGCTGCGCTCGGGTGCGCGAGCCTTCTAAGCGAAACAGCAGGGCAAAGGCCAGCACCGCCGCTAGGCCGTAGTACAGCAGCCATTGGGTGCTGACCCAGTACGCCCCCAGCGCCAGCAAGGCCGTACCCAGCCAGGCCAGGGCGTAGAGCAAGTGCCCCTCCCAACGCACCTCACGTAGCAAGGGAATGGGCGCGAGTTTGATGGCCGCATGAATCGGCGCTGTACAAGGCTGCAAAGGCGGCTGGGGGTGGGCGGGGGCATGGGGCGCAAGGCCGTGCAAAAAACTCATGGGCGGCTAGGGGTAGGGGCGTTGCGTTGGTTAGCGTTACGTTAGTGTTAACGGCTTAAAGCCTGGCGCAGTTGCTCGGCATAAGCGGCCAGGGCGGCGGGGCCGGGTTCTTTGCGCGGCCAGGCCAAATCTACGCCATCGCCCTCATGGCGCGGTAGGACGTGGATATGAAAGTGCTGCACGGTTTGCCCGCTGACAGCGCCATTGGCCTGCAAGAGAGTGATGCCATCGG